>JBBDJK010000090.1:0-3997 GCA_040879905.1 Balneolaceae bacterium
TAACAGCAAGACAAAAAAAATGAAAATTCACATCATTTTTCCACTCTTTTGAGTTTATCTTGGAGAACTTTTTTGTATCTTTGCCTGCTGAAAACAGGGCTGAAATTTATTATCTTCAACTCTGGTATTAAGCGCAAAACTAATTTAACCTGTTTGAATGGAATCACCTATAGCGCTCGTAAGCCTTATTGTTGGATTACCGCTTCTCGGATTTCTCATTAATGGATTGATCGGACTCTTTTCCAAAGGGTACCGAAATCAAAAGTCGATTATTGGAGTCATTGCAAATCTGGCGGTTTTTATCCCTTTCCTGACCGTTGTCTATCTGTTTTTGAATTTTAATGCTGATGCCGGCGCGATTCACGCCCATCTTTATACCTGGCTCCGGGCGGGAGATTTTAGTGTGGATATTGCGTATCAATTTGATCAGTTATCCCTGATCATGGCACTGGTTGTAACCGGAGTGGGATCATTAATCCACCTCTATTCAATCGGTTATATGCAGGATGATGAGGGCTTCTGGAAGTTTTTTGCCTATATGAACCTGTTCATTTTTGCAATGTTAAATCTGGTTTTGGCTGACAACTTGCTGCTTCTGTTCCTCGGATGGGAAGGTGTCGGTTTGTGTTCGTTTCTATTGATCGGATTTTGGTATCGTGACATGATGAAAGCGGATGCGGCTAAAAAAGCTTTTATCTATAACAGGGTTGGGGATTTCGCATTTCTGATTGCCATCTTCATGATTTTTGAAGCGACAGGTTCACTCAATTTTGATGTGGTACTGTCGAACACGGATGCGTTTACGGGCAACGCTGTTTTTTGGGTTGCATTTTTGATGTTCATTGGAGCAACGGGAAAAAGTGCTCAGATTCCGTTATTTGTCTGGCTGCCCGATGCGATGGCCGGACCTACACCGGTATCCGCATTGATTCACGCGGCCACCATGGTCACTTCCGGCATCTACCTGATCACCCGGATGTCGCCGATGTATGTACTCTCACCGGAAGTGATGATCATTGTAGCCGTTATCGGTGCATTAACAGCGATCGTTGCGGCAACGATTGCGATAACCCAGTACGATATCAAAGGAGTCCTTGCTTACTCAACGGTTTCACAGCTTGGTTTTATGTTTCTCGCTCTTGGCTCCGGGGCTTATACCGCCGCACTCTTCCATGTCGTCACTCACGCATTCTTCAAAGCGTGTCTGTTTCTCGGTTCCGGATCCGTGATTCATGCCATGCATCATGTGGAGCATAAACTGCATGACAAGGATTCAAGTATTCACTTTGATCCGCAGGATATCCGCAACATGGGCGGGCTGAAAAAATATATGCCCTCAACCTATAAAACCTTTTTGATTGCCACCGTTGCCATAGCCGGTATCCCGCCACTGGCCGGTTTCTTCTCGAAAGATGAAATTCTGATGCACACCTTTAACATGGGATTGGGCGAATTTGCAGGCCCTCTCTATTTTTTGATTTGGGGTGTGGCAACGATTACGGCATTCCTGACAGCCTTCTACATGTTCAGGCTTACATTGACAACTTTCCACGGTTCGTTTAAGCTGCCAAACCGTGTAAAAGGAGCAGAGAAATCGGAAGAGTATCTGCATGAAAGCCCTGCAACGATGACCCTTCCACTTTGGTCATTGGCCGGCCTCTCTATTGTAGGTGGTTTTATCGGCATACCCAACTTCATATCCAAAACTTTTGGGGGAGAGGGCGCCGTCAACTGGCTGGGTTCCTGGATGCATCCGGTTGCTGCCGATATCTCACTGACTCTATCCATACCGGCAGAGTGGGTGTTAATGATATTGGCAACCATCATCGCTGTATTCGGTGTGTATGTGGCCTTCAGGATGTATGGCAACGATCAACAGGAGGCCTCGGATGCTGCTTTATCGTCCCGGTTTGGAGCTTTATATCAAGTCTGGAAAGATAAGTACAGCCTTGATGAACTCTATGAAGGAGCCGTGGTCCATCCAACGGTTCGTTTTTCAGACAGGGTGCTGGCCGTATTTGATATGAAAGTATTAGACGGAATGGTGAACGCTACAGCCGGTACCGTTCGCCTGACCGGCAGCTTACTGAGATATATACAAACAGGAATCACCAGTAATTATGCTCTCTTTATGATCTTGGGAGTTATTCTGGTACTGACCCTCATACTCTTTTAAAGAATTTTACTGAACAGCATGGAGTACTTATTAAATTTTACTATCTATCTGCCACTACTCGGAGTGGCCCTGTTTCTCTTTTTCAAGAGTGACAAAGCCGTCAAGTGGATCAGTTTAAGTGTGACAACGGCCACCTTCTTTATCTCTTTGCCGCTGTTATTCAATTTTGACGTGGCTAACTCAGCCATTCCGCAATACCTGACAGTGGGTTCGCCTATCCTGGAAGGGATGGATATCAAATATCTGGTTGGCCTGGACGGTTTGAGCCTCTTGTTATTTATGCTGACTACCCTGTTTGGGCCCATTGTTATTCTATCATCCTGGAGTTCTATCAATAAGAGCCTGGTTGGTTACTACTCCATGCTGTTGATTTTACAAACGGCGTCTTTGGGTGTGTTTGCATCGCTTGACATGGTTGTATTTTATGTCTTTTTTGAACTCTCATTGATCCCCATGTATTTTCTGATCGGCATTTGGGGGGGCAGCGATAAGATCAGGGCGACGATTAAATTCTTTATCTACACCCTCGTCGGATCGTTGATTATGCTGGTTGCACTTATTTATCTCGGCTATCATGCAGGTGCGGCAACAGGAATATTTACATTTACGGCCGATTGGAGATTTATTTCAGGTCCGGAGTACACCATCGGACTCGTGGAGCAGACCTGGCTCTTTTTAGCATTTGCACTCGCTTTCTGTATTAAGGTACCGCTCTTTCCATTTCATACATGGCTGCCCTATGCGCACACCGAAGCCCCAACGGCGGGATCTGTGGTGTTGGCTGCGATCATGCTGAAGCTGGGAACGTATGGGCTGATCCGTGTCTGTATGCCGGTATTCCCAAACGCATTTATGGAATTTGCTCCCTGGCTGGCTGTGTTGGCAGTGATTGGAATTATTTATGGAGCACTGGTCGCGATGGTACAAAAAGATGTGAAAAAACTGGTCGCCTACTCTTCGGTCAGCCATCTGGGTTTTGTGGTGCTTGGCATCTTTGCCTTTAATACGATAGCTATTCAGGGAGCTATCATACAGATGATCAATCACGGGCTTTCCACCGGCGCACTCTTTTTGATTGTCGGAATGATCTACGATCGTGCGCATACACGGCTGATTTCTGATTTTGGCGGAGTTGCCAAAGTGATGCCGGTTTTTGCCGTCATGTTTATGGTTGCCACATTGGCATCGATCGGTTTACCCGGATTGAACGGTTTTGTCGGTGAGTTTTTGATCCTGAATGGCTCCTTTATATCCACACTCTACGCCAATAAAGTGTTTGCCGTACTTGCAGCCACAGGAGTGATTCTGGCGGCCGTCTATATGCTCTGGATGTATCAAAGAGTGATGTTTGGCCCGATCACCAACAAGATCAATGAAAAACTGTCTGATATCAATGCCCGTGAAATCGGATTACTGGTTCCATTGGTGATCTTTATGATATGGATCGGTGTCCGGCCGATAGATTTTACAAAATATTCCGAAGAGTGGGTTGAAAACTTTGTCACACTGACCGAGGAGAAGAGTGTCGCCGTTATGGAAAATACGGATCATCAGGATCTGCCGGATTGGACGGCTAAATTCTACGGTGTAGAGTTTGATCTGGTTCCGTCAGAAACGGAAAACCTTTTTACAGAATTAAAAGAGTAGGAATAAAAATTTTTTTAATAACACGGATATGAAACCATTAACCGAATCAGAAATCAAAAAATCACTGGAACGTCTTGACGGCTGGGAATTTGAAGATGATCGAATTAATAAAACCATTGAGTTTTCAAACTTTAAAGAGGCCCTTTCATTTATGGTCCGGGTTGGGTTTGAAGC
>JBBDJK010000091.1:0-6327 GCA_040879905.1 Balneolaceae bacterium
TGGCGATCTGGGGATGTTATTATTGAATTGAAGTTCGTTTTTATATTTAAGAACTTTTCATTTTTGAGGGGCGGCTCAATTTAAAACGAATTTTAGTGCCATCATTGAGATATTTGACCTCATCTGAAAGTTCATTTATCAGAAAAATACCTCTGCCACTATCTTTCAAAAGGTTTTCTTCATCGATTGGATTATCCTGTTTTGAAGGTGTAAAACCATCGCCTTCATCCTGAACGGTACAGATAATTTGAGACTCTCCGACTTGAACTTTAACATTGGCAATCTTGGATGATTTGAGTTTATTGCCATGAACGATTGCGTTTGTAACCGCTTCACTTAGAACCAGCATCAATGTTCCCGTGATACTCTCATCAAGATTACATTCCTCTTGAATTTTTGTTACAAAATCTGGAATCTTTTCCGACTCTTCATAAGTCGATAATAATTTGAGCCGGAAAACTTTTTCTGACATTCTATATAATTGATCAATAAGAGACAGTTATGCGTAGATACCTCGCATTTTTAACGTTTTTGCAACCTTGTCAATGGAATAAACATAGGCAGCTTGTCTCAAAGTTATACCATGAAGTTCGCTCACATTATAGACATTATCAAATGCATTTCTCATCATCCGATTCAATCGTCTGTTTACGCGCTCCTCGGTCCAGAAATATCCTTGTCTGTCTTGAACCCATTCAAAATAAGAAACGGTCACACCACCTGCATTGGCTAATATATCCGGAATCACCATAATACCATTTTGATCAAGAATGGAATCTGCATTGGCAGTAACCGGGCCATTTGCACCTTCTGAGATGATTCTGGCCTTTATTTTATCTGCATTATGACGGCTTATCTGATCCTCTTTTGCTGCCGGGATCAGTACATCACAGTCCAGTTCCAGTAGTTCCCGATTCTCAATTTTCTCGGCATCGGGATACCCATCAAGGGAGTTGTTATGACTTTTCATATAATTTATGGCAGCCGGGATATCGATACCATTCTTGTTAAAATACCCACCACTGAGATCACTGATTGCTATCACTTTTGAACCTTGTTCATACATTAGCTGAGCAGATACACTTCCAACGTTTCCAAATCCTTGTACAGCAACAGTAACTTTGTTTGGTATCAATCCCAATTTATTGATAGCGGCCAGAGTAACCGTCACAACACCACGTCCGGTCGCCTCTTTTCTGCCTTCAGAACCACCGAGAATAATCGGTTTCCCAGTAACTACAGCTTTTTCGGTTCGCTGGGCATTCATGCTATAAGTATCCATGATCCAAGCCATGATCTGTTCATTGGTATTCATATCAGGAGCCGGTATATCCCGGTCAGGCCCGAATACATCCAGCAGGTTGGCCGTATATCGTCTGGTTAGTCTTTCCAGTTCGCCCAGAGATAACTCCTTAGGATTGCATCTGATTCCTCCTTTAGCTCCGCCAAAAGGTACATTTACCACTGCACATTTCCAGGTCATCCATGCAGCCAGGGCTTTTACCTCCTCCAGGTTTACATCAGGTGAATATCTGATCCCACCTTTTGAAGGGCCAAGAACATTATCATGAATGACTCTGAATCCCTCAAAGACTTCAATATTTCCATTATCCATTACAATAGGAATCGAAACGATAACCTGTTTCACCGGACTCGCTAAATATTTAAAAAGGCCGAGCTCTAATTCAAGAATATCAGCTGCAAATCGGAATCTTTCCATCATCGATTCAAAGGGTGATTCACTATCAAGGATGGGCCCCGGTTCTTTATAAAAACCGGTATTGTAGGTGCTTTTTTTTGGACTCATAAATCTGTTGTGGAAGCGCTTGTTTGAATTATAATGGGCAGTAATTAGATCTTATTCTTCCAAAAATACAGGCTTTTTCTTCAAGGAAAAATTCTTTTTTCCCTTTTTTTACAGAACAATTGAATATTCAGGTTTACCATTGAAAAGATTGAAATAGAGTTCATCATCATATTTTGATATCATTTATGATTTAACGCATATTTGAGTTGAATTTTTAAAAAAAATAGTCCATAATTGGTTATTCAAACTTAAACATCATTCGTGATCCCATTTCAGACCAAATCATTCATCTACAATGAATTCTGAAGTACTTATACTTAATCAAGATTATCAACCACTTAGCATCTGTTCAGTTCAAAGATCAGTTAAACTTGTATTTTTGGAAAAAGCAGAATTATTACACGATCAGCCGGACAAAGTACTTCGTACTGTTTCGGAAGAATACTCATATCCTTCTGTAATCCGGCTAAAGAGATATATCCGACTACCTTATTCAAAAATTGCTCTATCCAGAAAAAATATTATGAAGAGGGATAGTCAAACTTGTCAATATTGCGGGATCAAATCAGATCTGACCCTGGATCATGTGATGCCAAAAAGCAGAGGTGGCAGAGATAGTTGGGAGAATCTGACAACAGCTTGTAATCATTGTAACGTCAGAAAGGGTAACCGTACCCCTGAAGAGGCCGGTATGCCCCTTAAGATCAAACCTTATAAACCTATTCATATCACATTCTTCCAAAATCTGCTCAGTAGTGTACAAGAAAACTGGCGCCCTTATCTGTACATGTAATTCTTCTGATCTCCTTTTTGGGCGAATCGTTTAAGCTCTTCGTTTGAAAGATAGTTGATCTATAAAGGGTAAACTGAAGGAGATAAACGAAAAACCTGTTTTGTGCGTTAGGTCTCTTCAAGCAAATGCCCGATAATATGCTTATTTTAAGCGCCTGATAAATGAACATTAAAGATTATGAGTAAAAAAGGACGTGTTCTTGTCGCAATGAGTGGTGGTGTTGACTCATCTGTAGCAGCCGTAATGTTGCACGAACAAGGATATGAAGTGATTGGAATTACAATGAAAACCTGGGATTACCACCGAAGTGGGGGTGATAATGGGAAAGAGACGGGTTGTTGCACAGTGGAATCTATGAATGATGCGCGCCATATTGCCGTCAAGTATGGGTTTAAACATTTTATTGTCGACATCCGGGATGAGTTCGGGAGTTGGGTAATTGACCGTTTTATTGAAGATTATACTCACGGTAGAACACCTAATCCTTGTGTGCTTTGTAATACACACATTAAGTGGGCTGCACTTTTGAGAAGAGCTGACAATCTGGGTTGTGATTATATTGCGACAGGCCACTATGCGAATGTACGGTTGGAGAATGACCGATACATTATCTCCAAAGGTAAAGATCACAACAAAGATCAATCCTATGCTCTTTGGGGTGTTCAGCAAAAACATTTGAAGCGTACCATTTTTCCACTGGGTAACTATCATAAGACAGAGATCAGACAGTTCGCTGAAGATTATGGCCTGCTGAATGTTGCCACAAAACCTGATTCTTATGAGATCTGTTTTATTCCGGACAACAATTATCACCGCTTTCTGAAAGAGAAAGTTGAGGACCTGGAAGAGCGAGTTAGCGGAGGTGTTTTTGTGGATACGAAAGGGAATGTGGTTGGAGAACATAAAGGCTTCCCATTTTATACTATTGGACAGAGGCGCGGGCTGCATCTGCCAATGGGAAAACCGGTATATGTGACCCATATTGATGCTGAAACGAATACCATCACCATCGGTTCAAAAGAAGATCTGATCAGTACAACTTGTTTGGCCAAAGAAGTGAACTTTGTTAAAAATGAAGATATACCGGGTGGTGAAATGGAAATTACCGGTAAAATCAGATATAATGATGATGGTGCCTTAGGGATCGTACGACAAAAATCGAAAGATGAGATAGAGGTTCATTTTCCCGCCGGACGTGAAGCCATTACCCCGGGGCAGGCAATTGTATGTTATGATGGGGATGATGTCATTGCAGGTGGCTGGATTCATAAAGTGAATGTGAGTATCGATCAGGAATTGGAAATGGAGTTATGAAATGAAACCGGATGGATCGTTTAGAGTATAAGTTCGTACTCTCTTTAAAAATAACTTCTAATCTATATTGATATGAAATCCATAAATATTCTTTTTTTTGCCTCTCTTTTGATTCTCACATTACAACAAGAGGTGTTGTTTGCTCAGTTTGAAGGGGAAATTCAATTTGAAATGAGGGAACAAGCAGATGAATCATCACCGAAGAAAGAAATGAGATTTGTGTTTACCAATGACAGAATTTATATAGACTCCAATGTTAGTTTAAATGTGATGTCGGGCCTAAGCACGAGTGGTATTTTGGTAAGAAATGATATGAAGGATTTCATACTTATGACAGGAAACAATGAAGCGATTCAGATTGCAAAAAGTGAAATTGAAAGTGTCATGACGATGCTTGATCGATTGCAAGGCCGAAGCAACGTGCAACCGAAGCCGTTTGCATGGGACGAAAGGGTCTATGAAACTGGCGAATCACAAATCATTCATGGGTTTACCACGCATCAATATATCATGAGAGAAGAAAACGATGATAATTATATTTCTGTATGGCTTACAAATGAGATTAAAGTGAATTGGGGTTTGTTGCATGAATCCTGGTATTCTACCGGCCAATCACGTTTTGAAAATGAGATACCCATTGAGATGGTCATGAATCATACCAGTTTTCCATTGTTGGTGGAGGTATTTAAAAATGATGTTGTTGCATTCAGCGCTAGATCCACATCCGTTGAAAGCCGTAATTTTGAACGATCAAAAACAGAACTTCCTTCCGGATTAAAACTGATTGGGTTTTCTGAAATAATGATGAACTTTTTCCGTCAACAGAGATAGAGAATGATTTTTCGTGCATTAAAGATCGTAAGTATTACATTTTTTCTTTCCGGATGCGCCTTTTTTAAACCGATTATTGATTCAGAAGAACTTGATTATCCGGATCCGGATTCAGAGATGATATCCTTGATCGACTCCTACAGACCCGGATTGGAAAGAGTTATGGGGAGCCGCATTGCCGTAGTGATGGATACCCTGACATTTAACCACACGGAGGGTTCTCTGGGTAATATGGCTGCCGATGCATTGCGTTTTCGTGCATCCAGAGAGCTGGAAAGATTTATTCATATCGGAATTATTAATGAAAGTTCTTTTCAGACCTATTTTACTCCCGGAGAATTGACATTGGGACATATTTATGAATTTATGCCATACGAAAACCATCTGGTTGTATTAGAGTTGAAAGGTCTGGCTGTTCAAAACCTGATTCAACAGGTAGCTGAAATTGGAGGAGCACCTGTGAGTGGTACTCGTTTTTCAATTGATGATCAAAACCGGGCAAGGGGCATCATTGTCAATTCAGAAGTGATCGATTCGAATAAAAACTATTTGGTAGCCACTACAAACTGGATTGCTGATGGTGGAGATCAGTTTTCTGCACTTTTGGATCCTGTTAGCAGAATAGATCTGCCTAATATCGACATCAGGGATCTCTATGTCGATTTTTTCCGTGGAAGGGCTGAATTGTACAACGAACCTGATGGGAGGATTCGAAAATGATCAGCAGAAAAGAGTTTATTCGAAAAGCTTCGGTCATGGTTGCCGGATCAGTTTTTCCTATTGGGTTCACAACATCAGCGACTACTATAAATCGAAGTTCGGATATCACGATACTATACACAAATGATACTCATGCACGTATCGATCCATTTCCTGAAAATGCAATTCGTTTTGCGGGACTGGGCGGAATCGCAGAAAGGGCTTCCCTTGTAAAGCGGATCAGGGCTACACACAAGAACGTATTATTAGTCGATGCCGGTGATGTTTTTCAGGGTACTCCCTGGTTTGATGTATATGGTGGTGAAGTTGACCTTCGACTCATGACCAAAATGAACTATGATGCAATGGCAATTGGGAATCATGAATTTGACAGAGGGCCGGAAGGTTTTGCAGAAGCTGCTTCAAAGGCGGGATTCCCATTTTTAGCGGCAAATTATTTTGTAAGAAATACCCCGTTAAACCCTTTTGTAGAACGGATGATCATAAAAGAATATGATGGATTCCGTATCGGTATTATTGGTCTTGGTATTCAATTTGAAGGGGTTGTGGATCCATCTTTAACCGGAGATGTTCGATCTGCTGATCCGATCAGTAATGCGCAACAGATGTCTCAATATTTAAAAGAATCCCGGCGATGTGATTATGTGATCTGTTTGAGTCATTTAGGATATCAATATAATAATGGCCGGATAGATGATCTAACCCTGGCTCAACAGGTAGATGGAATTGATTTAATTATTGGAGGCCATACACATACGTTTATGGATGAACCGGTAACCATTCAAAAAACTGATGGGAATCCAACGCTCATTACACAGATGGGACACAGCGGTGTCCGATTGGGACGTATTGATTTAAAGAA
>JBBDJK010000091.1:6427-15009 GCA_040879905.1 Balneolaceae bacterium
CTCGTCAACAGCTTGTTCGGAAGTGGAACAGCCTGTAATGGACAACAGGAATAATGAAACCAGTAGAATATTGACTACTTTCATAATGGAGGGATTAATTTGTAAGTATTATATAATATACAAATAACGGTAAAAGATTACATATTGTATATAGTACATTACTTAATTTTACTTACGTGGTGAAATATCTCACAAGTCAAATATTATTCAATATTTAAGATATTCTCTAAACCGTCGATACAGGGTGTGTCCAGCCATGTTTATCAGCTATTTTACCATATTGAATCCCGGTGATGGCTTTAAACATTTTTTCCGCAAAAGGACCAATTTTCGCCCGGTCGAGTGAAATGGAGTCATCATTATGATGGATGTGACCTACCGGTGAGATGACCGCAGCGGTTCCGGCCCCAAAAATTTCTTTTAGATCTCCTTTTTTATGCGATTCAAATAATTCGTCGATTGAAATTCTTCTCTCTTCAACAGTTACTCCCCAATCTTTTGCTAAAGCGATGACAGATCTGCGTGTGATACCTCTCAGGACGGTTCCTCCCAATTCAGGGGTTATCAGTTTATCATTGATGAGGAAGAAGATATTCATGGTTCCAACCTCTTCTACAAACTTGTGTTCAATAGCATCCAGCCAGAGTACTTGTGTATATCCATTGTTTTGGGCATTTTTAGCAGGCAGAAAACTTCCGCCATAATTTCCGGCTGCTTTGGCTTCACCTGTACCCCCTTTAACTGCGCGTACATACTTATCGGATGTAGTCAATGAAACCGGATTAAAACCTTCACTGTAGTATGCACCTACGGGGCTGGTAATGATAAAAAATCGGTATTCGGAGGATACTTTTGCAGCTAAATATTCTTCAGAAGCGAACATTACAGGACGAATATAGAGTGCCTGGCCATGTTTTTTGGGAACCCATGGATAATCCAATTTTATTAGCTGTTCAAGCCCATTAATAAATATCTCTTCATCAACCTCCGGCATACAGAGTCTTTGTGCTGAAAGATTGAGCCTCTTATGGTGATCTTTTGGCCGAAAAAGATGAATCGTTTGATCATCCACATAGTAGGCTTTCATGCCCTCAAATATAGCTTGTCCGTAGTGAAGAGCCATCATAGACGGCTCAAATGAAATGGGCCCATAAGGCTTTATTTCAGCCTTTTTCCAACTACCGTTTTGATAGACCATTTCAAACATGTGGTCAGAAAAAATGCGGCCGAATTCAAGGTTGTTAAATTTGATTTGGGAGATTCTGCTATGCTTGGATTGAGTAATTTGAATGTTCATAAGAAATATTATTTTGGCGTAAAGATCTTTTAGTGTAAGATAAGGCGAATTTAATAAACTGCTTGGTAGATTCCGGAAAAAATTCAAACTTTTTTAGGGATTTCTGTAAGGAACTGTCTATTCCGGTATCTTATAGAGTAGGAATATCAAATTAATATGGATCAAATTATTTAATCATGATGCTTGAGCAAGCAAAAGAGATACTTCAAGAGACTTTTGGATACCAATCATTCAGGCCTTTACAAAGTGATATCATCAGTAATGTCCTTGATAAAAAGGATACATTGGTTATCATGCCAACAGGCGGCGGGAAATCTATTTGTTACCAGATACCGGCGCTTCTGTTTGAAGGATTGACAATCGTCGTATCACCCCTGATTTCGCTGATGAAGGATCAGGTAGAACAGCTGGATCAGGTGGGTGTACCGGCACTTTTTCTTAACAGTACACTAACAAGGGATCAGTATGCTGTTAATGTTGCCAGATTAAAAAACGGTGACGTTAAACTACTCTACGTAGCTCCTGAAACATTAATGATGGACTCTACTCGTCGATTACTCTCAAATCTGCAAATCGATTGTTTTACCATTGATGAGGCACATTGTATCTCTGAATGGGGACACGATTTCAGGCCCGATTACAGGCAACTTGCCACAATGAGAAAAGATTTTCCGGATGCTATTTGTCTGGCACTCACAGCTACCGCCACACCACGGGTTCAGGAGGATATACGAATGATTCTTGAAATGAAGGAATCAGCGATTTTTATAGCCAGTTTTGATCGGAAAAACCTGTTGCTGAAAATTGTAGATAAAGAGAACCCTCTTGATCAGATTCTCGATTTTTTATATACCAGACAGAAACAGTCGGGTATTATCTACTGTTTTTCCAGAAGACAGGTTGATGAACTTTATTCCGACCTGAAACATGAAGGGTATAAAGTACTTCCATATCATGCAGGTCTTACAGAATCAGAGAGAACGCGTAACCAGGAGGCATATATCAGGGATAATGTGCAGATCATTGTTGCGACAATCGCTTTTGGTATGGGGATTAATAAACCGGATGTTCGTTTTGTGATTCATCACGATATGCCGCAAAATATTGAGTCCTATTACCAGCAGATTGGCAGAGCGGGGCGTGACGGCCTTCAGGCTGATTGCCTGCTCCTTTATAGCTATTCTGATAAACAGAAAATCCGTTATTTCATCAACCAGAAAGAGGGTGCAGAGAAAGAAATTGCAGAAAAGCATCTGGATGCACTGATTAACTATCTCGAGGCATCCGATTGCAGACGCGTTCCGCTGATGAACTATTTTGGCGAGAGTTATAAAGAAATAAATTGTGGAATGTGCGATAACTGTCTGATGCATAAAGATGATATGCAGGATTTAACCGTTCAGGCACAAAAATATCTGAGTTGTGTTGCAAGATCTGAAGAGAGATTCGGTGCTTATCACATTGCTGATATTTTGCGCGGATCCAAGGCAAAAAAGATTCTTGAAAACAACCATGATAAGCTTACTACCTACGGAATTGGTACGGAATGGTCCAAGAATCAATGGATTCAGCTTTCCAGATTACTGATACGTCAAGGGATTCTGAAGAAAGATCCTGATCATGGCAGCCTGCTGCTCACTGAGAGTGCAGGATCAGTTTTAAAAGGTGAAGAGATCGTATATGGCCTTCTGGACAGAACACAAACGGGATCAGGTGATGATGCCAGAGAGAGAACCAGTAGTGATGTTGAAAAAAGATATAATGAACATCTGTTTGAAGAGTTGCGGAAAAAGAGAAAAGAGCTTGCAGACAGTCAGGAGATCCCTCCCTATGTCATTTTCCCCGATGCGACTCTTATGGAAATGTCCTACTATTATCCTCATAGTGATGAGACATTGATCGGCATTTATGGGGTAGGATCTTCCAAGCTAAAAAAATACGGAGATGTTTTTTTGAAAATTATTCGTGATTTCTGTAAGAAGAATCAAATAGAAGAGCGGTCCAAAATACTGGGTAAAAAAGCAAAAAAAACAAAATCAAGACAACAACATGATCGCGTGGGTGATGAGTATAATAGTGGTAAATCGATTGCACATCTTGCTGAAGAGTTTGGAGTTAAAACGGTAACTATTCTGAGCAATCTGAAAAAATATCATGACGAAGGAAATCAACTAAATCCGAAAGGCCTTTTGGAAGCATCTGAACTCTCAGAACGTAAAAAAGATGAAGTATTTGCTTCGATGGAAAAAGTAGGTCCGGAGTTGTTAAAACCGATTTATGAAGATCTGAATAAAGAGGTAGATTATGGCGAATTGAGAATCCTTCAACTGGCTTATATGGCCAAAAATGGGAATTAGAAATGAGTAGAATATGACCATCAAGGAATTTATTCAGTCATTGGAAAAAAGCCCTCGTGGTTTATTTAATCCATGGTATCACAGAGATCATCAACACGATATCGATCCGGAAGCGCCCCTTATTCGCAGAGAACAGTTGGAAGCGTATCTGAAAGAGAGAGAAAACCGGGCCAAGTATCTTTTTATAGCTGAAGCACTCGGATATCAGGGAGGTCATTTTACTGGGATCGCGATGACATCAGAACGAATATTGCTTGGGCATCAAGCTGAAAAGTATGGAGTTAAACCGGATCATGTTTTTCGCGGAATCAAACCCCGCAGAACCAGCCGGATAGGTGTGAATGAAAAAGGATTGAGTGAGCCGACTGCCACCATCATGTGGGGAGCTTTGATCGACTTGAACATAGATCCTTATGATGTTGTTCTTTGGAACTCTGTTCCATGGCATCCCTATAAAAAAGGAGAAGGGTTTTTGACGAATCGAACACCATTGAGCCATGAGATGGAAGCCGGACTTAAGCATCTGAGCCTATTCCGAGAACTATATCCGGATGCGAAAGTGATTGCAGTCGGAAGAAAATGTGAACAGAGTCTGACCCATTTGAACATCGATCATATAGGTGTTCGTCACCCCGCAAATGGAGGGGCTCCAAGGTTCAGAAAACAGTTAATGGAATTGTAAAAAGTGTTCTCATAAACCCGGAGTGTTATTCGACCTTTAATCCAGATTTTTAATGGCCGCTGCCAACTCCTGTAATGATTTTTTTGCGTCGCCAAAAAACATCTGATTTTTGTCGTCATAAAAGAGGTCATTATCGATACCTGCATACCCCGGACTCATACTTCTCTTAAAAACAATAGTGCGTTTTGCTTCATCGACATTTAGTATGGGCATTCCATAAATGGGACTGCCGGGAGTTGTTTTGGCAGCAGGATTCACCACATCGTTTGCCCCGATGATAAGTACAACATCGGTAGATGGAAACTCCGGATTGATCTGATCCATATCGTAAAGCTGGTCGTAGGGTACGTCCGCTTCAGCCAATAACACGTTCATATGGCCCGGCATACGCCCGGCAACAGGATGAATTCCATACTTGACATCGACACCCTTCTCTTCGAGGAGCGCAGCGACCTCTTTTAAAACGTGTTGTGCCTGAGCAACTGCAAGTCCGTATCCGGGAGCAATGACCACTTTTTTTGCATATGAACACTGAATAGCGGCATCATCAGCTGTAGTTTGCTGTACAAATCGATCTCCGGTTTCTGTTGCACTACCCGTACTGTCACCACCGAAGGCACCAAATAAAACATTAGGAAGGGTACGGTTCATGGCTTTACACATGATATTGGTAAGAATAAGCCCGGCTGCACCCACCAGGGCACCACTGATGATGAGTAAATTATTACCCAAAACGAACCCTGCCATAGAAGCTGCAATTCCGGAATAGGAGTTCAGGAGTGAGATCACAACGGGCATATCCGCACCTCCAATAGGCAACACTGTAAATAGGCCGATGATGAGTGCGAGAGCAAATAGTGACCAAAAAATCACTTCACTTCCCGGATCGATGGCAAACCATCCTACAAAAACGAGTGCGACTAAAGTGAGAAGCAAATTGATCACGTTCTGCCCCGGTAGTGCAATACGTCCGCCTTTGATAAAGCCTTTTAACTTACCGAATGCAACAAAACTGCCGGTGAAGGTAATGGAACCGATCAGTATACTGAGGCCGGTTGTTACAAGTAATTGTGTATCCATTACAGAAGGTGTGACTTGTCTTGCAAATTCACCCCAGGCGACAAGTGCTGATGCGCCCCCTCCAAAACCGTTAAAAACGGCTACCATTTCCGGCATAGCCGTCATCTGCACTTTTTTAGCCGCAAACGCACCGATAAGTGCGCCGATAATTACGCCGGCGATGATGAATTCAAAACTGATGATCTCTCTGTCAAAAAGAGTAACGACCACTCCGAGGAACATCCCAAAAGATGCAAGCTGGTTCCCATGTCGCGCAGTAGAGGGCGATCCGAGACGTTTTATACCAACAATAAAAAAACCCGTCGCAATCAGATAGACAATTTGTATGGCATTTGGCACATACGAATGCAGGAATTCAGGTAAGAATTGACTCATGATTCACCCTCCTTCTTTTTGAACATCTCCAGCATTCTATCGGTGACCATAAATCCGCCAACCACATTGATTGTCGCGAATACGATGGCAGCAAAACCTATCCATTGAGAAAAAACAGAACCGGTCTCACCCGCAATAATCAACGCTCCGATCAGTGTAATACCGGATATGGCATTAGCACCCGACATTAAAGGAGTGTGCAATGTGGGTGGTACTTTTGTGATGAGCTCAAATCCGACAAAGGATGCGAGCACAAAAATAAATAAGTTAAAAATGAGATCTTCCATAGTAGTTATTGGAATTGAATATATAGAAAGTAAGATTTGATTTAGATATTATCTTTTACGAAAGGAGAGATGAGGTCTCCATTATGGGTTACCGTTGTATTAGAGATTATTTCATCGTCAAAATTAAAATTGGGTTTACCATCCTCGATTAGAAGATCCATCAGAGAAAGGATGTTTTTTGAATAGAGTTTACTTGCATGGAATGCCAGACTGCCCGGAAGATTTATGGGCCCTAAAACTTTTACACCGTTATGAATAATGGTTTTGCCGGCTTCGGTCACTTCACAATTTCCACCCTGTTCTGCAGCGATATCAACAATAACTGAACCGTGACTCATATCTTCTACCATCGCTTTGGTGACCAATAATGGAGCAGGCCGGCCCGGAATCTGAGCAGTTGTGATGACAATATCGGACTTGCGAACATGTTGATGAATCACTTCCCTCTGCTTCTCTTTGTTGCGGTCGGAAAGCTCCTTGGCATAACCGCCCTTCGATTCTGTGGTCTCCTCTTCAATGGGTACATCTACAAATTTTGCCCCAAGACTTTCGACCTGTTCCTTTACGGCGGGGCGTATATCAAACGCTTCAACGACAGCACCTAACCGCCGTGCTGTTGCAATAGCCTGCAGGCCTGCAACACCCGCACCTAATACGAGTACTTTAGCCGGTGGAATCGTACCGGCAGCTGTCATCATCATGGGTAGATATTTATCCAATTCATTTGCACCCAACAGAGCAGCCTTGTATCCGGCGATATTAGCCATAGATGAGAGCGCATCCATCGATTGAGCCCGGCTAATTCTGGGTACTGTATCCATAGCCAGTGAAATTATTTTCCTTTCATTCAGATAATTAACCAAATCCATATTCTGAATAGGCCATAGAAATGAGATTAGGATCGTACCCGGTTTGAGAGAATTAAGAGTACTTTTTTCAGGTGCCTGAACGGCGATCAACAGGTCACACTCTTTAAGAATTTTATCCCGGTTTTTCTCAACAGTCGCACCGGAGTCAATATAGGATTGATCTGTATAGCTGGATGCCAATCCGGCACCGGTTTCAATAACAACATCAAGGCCCATCGATTTTAATTTGGTTACACCCTCCGGTGTTAATGCTACGCGAGTTTCATTTTTTATGGTTTCTTTGCAGACAGCAGCTTTCAATATTTTCCTCCATTAAGTTGTCAGACACTAACATAGTAAAATTTCTTAAAATTATAAGGAAATGATTCATTTGGAAGCGGTTTTATTTTAAAAAAAGTCCTTTTGGTATAGAAAAGCTATCAAACTGATAGATAAAATTGACTCATTGATCATTTAATTTTTCTTACCTTGATGTAAAACGTTTTAATAAAATTTAAATGATATGAAAGAGATTGAAGGAAAAGAGTTTGAAGTAGTTATTATTGGGAGTGGGCCGGCCGGATTAACAGCGGCACTTTATGCAGCCAGGGCTGACTTAAATCCGATTGTTTTTGAAGGTCCTGAACCGGGTGGTCAGTTAACGCAGACAACAGATGTTGAAAATTATCCGGGATATCCGGAGGGTGTTTTGGGCCCTAAAATGATGGAAGATTTTCGTCAACAGGCTGTTCGGTTTGGTGCCGATTGCCGATATGGTTACGTAACGGATATCGATTATGATAAACGGCCTTATAAAATCACAGTTGATGAGGAGACGACGGTCTATGCCAAGTCTATCATTATTTCAACGGGAGCATCAGCAATGTGGCTGAATCTCCCCAGTGAGCAACGTTTAAGGGGGAAAGGTGTCAGTGCATGTGCCACTTGTGATGGTGCGTTTTTTCGAAATGAACATGTGGTGATTGTTGGAGGAGGAGACACAGCTATGGAAGAAGCGTTGTTTCTGACCAAGTTTGCCAGTAAAGTGACGGTTATTCACCGCAGGGATGAATTAAGAGCTTCTAAGGCGATGCAGAATCGGGCCTTTGAGAATAAAAAGATTGAATTTTTATGGGATTCAGAACTTCAGGAAGTATTGGGTGATCAGGTGGTAAAGGGTGTCAAAGTGAAAAATCGAAAAACGGAAGAATTGATTACATTGGAAGATGTGACGGGGGTTTTTATCGCGATTGGACACAAACCAAATACAGATCTTTTTAAAGGTGTTCTGACCATGGATGATGTCGGTTATATTCAGACAAAAGGCCAATCAACGGAGACCGATTTGCCGGGTATTTTTGCCAGTGGGGACGCGATGGATCCGACTTATCGACAGGCAGTTACTGCTGCAGGCACCGGATGCCGGGCTGCACTGGATGCCGAACGATTTCTTGCGGATCACGAAAGTGAAGATGCGATCGCACAATCTCACTGGAGCTAATCCTTCTTAATTTTTCCGGTTATATAGATAATCAGGCCACCTTGCAACTCGCAGAGTGGCCTGATTTATATAATTGATATGACCCATGTTCAGAACTGTTTCAAATGCCTATTTTCCAGAATTTTCTTTGCCCTCTTCATTGTCTTCTTCCTCGT
>JBBDJK010000091.1:15109-25620 GCA_040879905.1 Balneolaceae bacterium
TCAAATGCCTATTTTCCAGAATTTTCTTTGCCCTCTTCATTGTCTTCTTCCTCGTTTTCATCCTTGATTTCGATAACATCAGCATCCACTTCATAATCATCATTCAGGTCATCATCCGATTCAAATCGTTCAACAATAACGGTTACCTCTGTTGCCAATAACAAGATGGTTGCTATGGCTGATAAGATTGGAGCATAAACAACAAAAAACGTTGCGCCGGCTGCACCAATAGTCAGTTGACTTTGAAAAAGGATTTTCCCCTTTTTGTTTTTGACAATGACTCTTCTGGCGTTTCCTTCACGGATCAGTTTTTTGATCTGTCCAATAATCTCACTTAATGTGCCTTGAATCTCTTCGGATATGGTTTTTTTCTCTTCTTTCATCTTCTTTTTGTCTGGGTTAACAAAAATTTCTTTGTAAGGAATATTCTATTCCCGGTTCATACTACGAGAAGGGAAACAAAAAAGATTCAATTCCAATCGAATTATGATATCAAGAGTTTATTGTGCCTCTACGATAGGGGTTGACGCCAGGTTAATAGAAGTGGAGATTAATATGAGCGGTGGGGTTCCAAAATATTTTCTGGTAGGTCTGCCGGACAGAGCCGTAAGTGAATCGAAAGATAGAATTTTCGCGGCCATTCTGAATGCGGGAAAATCATTTCCAAGAGGTAAAATAACAGTAAATTTAGCACCTGCAGATTTACCAAAAGAGGGAAGCGCATTTGATCTGCCAATCGCACTGAATCTTCTGGCTGTATCCCATCAGATCAAAAGAGATAAGTTAATGAAATCGTTGGTACTCGGTGAACTGGCTTTGGATGGTAAATTACGCCCGGTAAAAGGGGTATTACCAATGGCTATTGAAGCGAAACGAAATGGCCTGGAGTATGTTATCCTGCCGGAAGACAATGGCCCGGAGGCTGCGGTTGTAAAGGGAATCAGTGTAATGGCATTTGGAAATATACAGGATGTTATTGAATGGCTTGAGGATAAATGTACACCCTCACCCATCCAAATAGATCTCAAATCACTCTTTCAATATGATGGGCGGTCGGATGTTGTAGATTTTGACGATGTAAAAGGACAAGAGAATGTAAAACGCGCTTTGGAAGTTGCTGCGGCCGGTAGTCATAATGTTATTATGGTAGGCCCTCCGGGATCCGGTAAAACAATGATGGCCAGAAGGTTGCCTACAATATTACCCCCTCTGACTCTAAATGAAGCATTGGAAACAACTAAAATTCATTCGGTAGCAGGTCTGGTGGAACCCGGCAAATCGATCGTAACACGCAGACCGTTTCGAAGTCCGCACCATACAGTATCCCCTGTTGCTTTAGTTGGGGGAGGAAGTATTCCGATGCCCGGAGAGATCTCGATGGCCCACAATGGCATCTTATTCTTAGATGAACTGCCGGAGTTTAACAGAGGGGCACTGGAAGTGATGCGCCAGCCCCTGGAGGATGGGACTGTCACGATATCCAGGTCGAGAATGAGTGTGAGTTATCCAAGTCGTATCATGCTTGTTGCTTCAATGAATCCATCGCCAACGGGTGATTGGTATACCATGGATGATCCAGAGGGCGCGACAAATATCCAGATGCAGAGATATCTCAGTAAAATAAGCGGTCCCTTACTCGACAGGATTGATCTGCATATCGATGTTGAAAAAGTAGGTTTTCGAGAATTGTCAGGACGATCAAATGGGGAGTGTTCAGCAGATATAAGGAGACGAGTGATCCGTGCCAGAGAGATACAAAGCGGACGGTTTATAGGTGTAAAAAGTGTCTATAGTAATGCACAAATGAATACAAAAATGGTTCGAAGAATATGCATCATTGATGACGCAGGGAAACAGATGTTGAAAAAGGCAATGAATTCTCTTGGTTTATCGGCAAGGGCGTACGATCGAATTCTGAAAGTATCCAGAACGATAGCTGACCTGGACGAACGAGAACAAATTGGTTCGAATCATATAGCAGAGGCAATTCAATATCGTTCTTTGGATAGAGAGGGATGGTTAGGCTGATAAGTTCAATCGATCCAACACCCAATTGGGAGTCAGTTTGATCAACCATGCAATAAGCCTCCACCTGCGTGTGATGTAGGAATAGGATTTTCTTTTTTCAATGTCGGTCAACATCTGCCTCACCGCTTTATCGGTTTCACCAACCCAAAACATACCCGGTTTACCATCTGTCATCTCACTCTCAACAAAACCCGGTTTCACATCCGTGATGACGATGTCAAATTTGTCAGATGCATTACTGCGTTGCCTGTAGGCTTGCATATAATTTGAGATAAATGCTTTGGATGCACTGTAGGGTGCGGCACGAGATGATCCAAAAAGTGATGCTATGGAAGATATACCCACAATTTGTCCATGGCCCTGTGTCCTGAAATATTGAAATGCTTCCACAAACAGATTCACAAATCCCTTCACATTTACATCAATGACCTTTTGCTCCATTTCATTGATTGACGATGAGGGATAATTTGAAATACCGGAATTGAGTACGATGATATCCAATCCACCCATCTCGGAGATAAGTGAATGTAGACGATTCGATGCTTCTTTATGATTGACGACATCCATCTCCCTGAAGTAGAATGAATCTGCCAACTCGTTTTTTATGGATTTCAGCCTTTCAACTCTTCTGCCTGTACCGCCCACAATATACCCCTTTTGCACAGCCTGACGTGCCAGCGATTCTCCAATCCCTGAGGTGGCACCAATAATAATCATTCGTTTTTTCACGAAAATCGGAGAGTTCAGGAGTTAACCCGTATCGGTTCAAGAGAAGGATAAGCGGACTTTAACCACTCGTATCCACCAAACAGAACAGCCCCATAGACAACATTTCCTGCCAATGTATAGTGGAAAAATGGGATTGCAGCCGTATAACACATGATAAAACCTTCTAAAGTGGGTGGATAAAGTGGACTGGCTAGCCAAACGCCGAAATTACTGACAATAAAAAAGATGAGTGAAGCTCCAATGGCTCCTCCCAATACTCTTCCCACCGTAATTTTTTTTAGTATTAAAAAACCAAGGAGGACAGTGACTGCAATACTACCGTACAGATACAAAAAACCGCCGGTAAACCAAGCAAACCCTTCATAATAGGCACTATAAATAATATTATTCAGGAGTAGATCACTGATCCAAAGAGCCATGATGGGTACAATGAACGCCCACTTTTTGTTTGTGAAATACGCAGCTCCAAAGAGCGCAATCGCACCAATTGGAGTGAAATTATAAGCGTGAGGCAGCAGTCTGGAGAGTGCTGCAAATACGATGAAACCGGTGATGATCAGGATCGACTTTTTATTCATATAGATATTGCCTTTTAGTTTATGCACCTAATATAAGAGATGATAGGCAAAAGTGTGAGTCCGAATCTATAGTTTCTAAAAATAAAAAAAAAGCCGCAATGATTTCAATTCAATGCGGCTTCTATAAATGTGATAATAGTTGATTACTTGGACGTCGTCAATTCAAGGTTCAATTCAATATTCACACGATCACCAACAACAGCTGTTGCAGCCCAATCGCCAACTCCAACACCATAGTCGGTCCGCATCAAGTCAGCACTGGCAACGATACCGGCTACGGATGTATTCTCTTGCATTGGGTGATCCATAACGCCCAAAAGTTCAAATGGAAGATCGAATGAATGAGTTTTATCTCTGATTGTTAATTCACCCCTTGCAACAAACATGTTGTTACCTGTCTGTTCAATCGTATTACTAACGAAGTGAATATTCTCCCAAGTTGCACTGTTGAAAAAATCTTCAGAATTCAAGTGGTTATCTCTTTTTTCATTTTTAGTATTTACACTTTCAACAGGAATCATTACATCAATACTGCTTTCATCTAAATTAGATGGGTCGAAATGTATCGTTGCCTGGTAATCTTCGAATGTACCATTTACAGGTGTGAAAAAGTGACTAATCGTGAAGTTAATGGCACTGTGTGCGCGATCAATATTCCACTCTGTTGCATTCTCATTACCCGTCTGAGGTTGTGCAAAAGCTTGCAAACCTGCAAATAGTATGATTAAAAAAGTGATTGTAATGGTATTTATAATTTTCTTCATTTTTTGTGAGTTGTTTAGTTGGTTGTGATTTCTTTAATGTTAAAGTAATTATCCGGAACAATCGTTCCAATGGGGATAAATTTATTTTACACAACCCAAACTTAGTTCATAAGAAGAACGGGTGTATCACATGGAAATCACGTAATCGGTACAATTGAGTAACGACAAGTGATCATACAAGATTTGAAGTGTTGTAAAATTTTAAGAAGAAGATGGGATTCTGCAAAAAAAATAAACGGGACAGATATGATATTTGAGAGGTTAAGGATTTGGAGATCGGTGGGAAGGGGTCATCAGGAAATTTCAGTATATGGATTTTGGTCCGTTTTTATCGCATCCTTCATGTAAACATCCCGAAATGCTTTTGCGAGTATGGTAGTGATAACAAAAAGAGTAGCCGTATAAAAAGCCCAAAAACTGATAACGGTTAATGCAGCGTATCCCTGATAGAAGAATTGGTAGGCTTCAAATGCATATTGCAGGTAAAAACTCATAAGATTTTTCCCCAATGCAAACAGCAAAGTGTAGGTTGCAGCAGCTACCAAAGAGACTTTCACATTCATTCTTCGTTCACTGATGAATCTAAAGATGGCATAAAATAGAAAAAATGTGAATAGGAGTGGAATAAAACCGGTGAGCCATTCAGATATCCATTCCAGTTCAATGACGATATCTGTATAGGGGATTGGATAATTCTCAAAAGAGAAAATGGAAATCAGCGATATGGCCATTGTGAAAAAGATGAAAACACCACCTATAATTCCGAAAGTAAAAAAATTATAGACAAACTCCATTGTCGGGCTTTTGCGGTCTTTGATATCAAAAACCATGAATAGAACGTGTTTTAATGTATGAAACAGTCCTTGTGCAAAGATAATAAGGATGATCAGACCTGATATTCCAAAGATTTGACGTGCACCAATTAAAGGTTGCAGGAGCTCCTCCAGTGTGATCGCGCCTTCGATGATATCACCACTTTGGTTCTGATAACTTAAGGTTGGGAACAATTCCCGGCCATATCTCAAAAGTTCATCAAATGCTGCATCGAATGAGAGGATATAACCCAGGATTGAGATTAATATGAGAGTGAAAGGGATGGCACAAATAAACAGATTGAATGTGATAGCTGAAGCATTGAAAAATACCTGCTTTTTGTACAGCAGTTTACCAACCACCACCCAATAATATTTGAATTTATTCCAGTGAGTTAAATTCATAGCGTGATCAAGATAACCGAAAAATAAGTAAACCCAATCCTTTTATAGTTGGATCATTAAACAATGGGTGTATCAATATAAAAAAGGTTCATTTCCAATAAACTCAAATCTTTTAATTTTAAAGATACATTCAGCAAATACCATTTATTAAAAATATTGATCATTTGAATGAATAGGTTGGCAACCATTCCGGGTGCTTTAATCAGACGGTTTTGAAAGCGGAATTTTATTTTCAATTTTATTTATCAGTATATATAAATTTAAATTTGAGATTACCACTCTGAAGGATAGTTGTTATCTTAGCGCTTATGGGTAAAAAGAAACAGACGCCGTTGATGCGGCAATACTTTGATATTAAGGAAAAACATCCCGGTACGATACTTCTATTCAGAGTAGGGGATTTTTATGAAACGTTTGCCGATGATGCCGTTTTAATCAGTGGTGAGCTTGGTATCACACTTACCAAAAGGAACAATGGGGGTGATCTTACCCCATTGGCAGGATTTCCATATCATTCTTTGGATACATATCTACCCAAACTTGTAAAGCGCGGATTCAGAGTTGCCGTTTGTGAACAGACAGAAGATCCCGAGACCGCTAAAAAAGCAGGAAAAAAAATCGTTGACAGGGAAGTAACCGAAATTACTACCCCCGGTATCACACTGTCTGATAAGTTACTGGATCACAAAAGAAATAATTTTATTGTTTCAATTTTCAATACCGGAGGTACCACAGGAATAGCTTTTTCTGATATCTCTACGGGTGAATTTGCATTAAGTCAGATTTCAAAATCTGAACTGGATTCATTATTACAATCGCTTCAACCATCCGAGGTTCTGGTTCAAAAGAGATTAAAAAATTCTTTACCTGAACATTTGTCCAAGTATAACATCACATTTATGGATGATTGGATTTATGAAGGTGATTATGGGTATAAGCTTCTTACAAATCACTTTAAAACTCATTCGTTAAAAGGGTTTGGTGTTGAGGATCTTGAAATTGCACATGTTGCTGCCGGATCGCTGTTGCACTATATGCAGGAAACACAGAAATCTTCACTTGGCCATCTGCGAAGAATTTATAGTTATGAGAATAGTGATTATATGTCACTGGATGGTTCCACTAAAAGAAACCTCGAATTGACATCGACCATGCAGGAGGGGGGTACCGAGGGTACTTTGGTGTCAATATTGGACGACACGGTTACAGCTATGGGTGGCCGATTGCTCAGAAAATGGATCATGAGGCCACTAAAGAAGAGACAACCCATCGAAATGCGTCTGGATGCTGTCTCATATTTGAAATCACATCATGAGAAGCGCAGCGAATTAAGGGACGAAATGGGACAAATTGGCGACTTAGAGCGGTTAATCAGCCGAATCAGTGTGGGTCGTACCAACGCACGTGATTTGAAGCAGCTGCAGCTATCACTGGCTCAGATCCCACGTGTCAAAATTCAGTTAAATCAATCCGGTGTGGGGTTAATTGAATCTGTAAATGACCGGTTAAAACTGCTGATTGATCTGCAGGAGAGAATACGTACTGCGATTGTTGAAGATCCTCCGGCGAGTATTCGCGATGGCGGGTTAATAGCCGATGGATTTCATAAGGATCTGGATGAATTGAGGGAGATCGCTCGTAATGGAAAAACCTATATTGCTCAAATAAAAGACAAACTTGCAAAGGAGTCCGGAATTCCATCTCTTAAAATCGGCTATAATAAAGTCTTTGGATATTATATTGAGATCACTAACACTCATAAGAGTAAAGTACCCGAACATTTTATTCGAAAACAAACCCTTGTAAACTCAGAGAGATATATCACACCTGAATTAAAAGAGGTTGAAGAGAAAGTATTATCCGCTGAAGACAAAAGTAAAACCCTGGAGGGTGAACTTTTTGAAGAGCTGAGACTTTATGTAGCAGAATTTGCGGATGAAATACAACAAATTGCACAAGCAATTGCAGAATTGGATTGTCTTCAAAGTTTTTCGGAAGTTGCCTTTAGGAATAATTATGTGCGTCCGGAGATCAATGAAAGCGATGTGATCGATGTTAAAAAGGGTCGGCATCCTGTGGTGGAAAAAACTCTTCCTGCAGGTGAACCTTTTATCCCGAATGATATCTATCTGGATAATAGTGAGTATCAGATATTGATGATCACCGGTCCTAATATGGCCGGGAAAAGTATTATTCTGAGACAAACGGGGCTATTGGTACTGATGGCACAAGTGGGTTCATTTGTACCGGCTGAGAAAGCAACCATCGGACTGGTCGACAAAATCTTTACAAGGGTAGGAGCGTCAGATAATCTTGCTGCCGGTGAGAGCACGTTTTTGGTGGAGATGAATGAAGCAGCAAATATATTGAACAATGCAACCCCACGCTCTCTCATATTATTGGATGAAGTAGGCCGTGGGACCAGTACATTTGATGGTTTGAGTATTGCGTGGTCCCTGTCTGAATATCTGCACAACAAAGCAGAAGTTGCAGCCAAAACACTATTTGCAACACATTACCACGAATTGAATGAACTGGAGAGCCGGTATGAACGGATCAAAAACTTTAATGTTCAGGTAAAGGAGCACGATGGAAAGGTCATTTTTCTTCGTAAAATGGTTCGTGGTGGTGCGGATCACAGTTATGGGATTCAGGTGGCCAACATGGCCGGACTGCCATTGGAAGTGATCAACCGGGCCAAAGAAATTCTGACAAATCTGGAAAGTCATACTCTGGATGTCAGTCACGACGGAAAAGATCTGCTAAATCAAACAGCTGTTAAAAAAGAAGCCGCACGAAAAACAACTCAGGGGATTGAAAAACAGAATCCGTTACCTCAGATGACATTGTTCAATAGCCAGATGGATCCAAAACTGGAAACTCTCATTAACAAATTAGAGGCAAGTGACCCGGAAAGAATGACACCGTTGGAATCACTTTTATTGTTAAGTGAGTTAAAGAGGCTCATGAAATAGCCATAATTTTGTAAAAGAAATAAAATTAGGACACATATTTTCGGATTCCCTGATTTTCAATTGAGATATACCATATTCTTCTGTATTCTATTCTAATAAGAAGTAATTTACGGTGGCAGATAATCATTTTTTATTTGAATATTATTTTAATCTGTAATCTAAACTTTAATTAAAACATCTTAGGTATGAAATATAGTCGTCGTTCTTTTCTAAAAACTTCCGGTGCTTTGGCAACCGGTTTGGCCGTAGGGAGCTTACCGTTTCTTAAATCATGTGCTTCAGCTGAAACCGAATATGCACCGTTTGGACTGCAGCTCTATACACTGCGTGACGTGATCGGTGATGATCCGGAAGGAATTATCACACAAGTAGCAGAATTCGGATACAAACAAATCGAGAGTTATGAAGGCCGTCAGGGTATCTTCTGGGGTATGGGCAATACCGGATTTAAGCAGTTTATGGATGACTTGGGTGTGAGTATGGTATCCACTCATGCAAACGTCTTTCAGGATTTTGAGCAAAAAGTTGAGCAGCTTGCCGAAATCGGTGTGCCATATATTGTATGTCCATTTGTTGGCCCACAAGAGTCGATCGATGCATACAAAGAGATGGCAGCTACTTTTAACGGCTTAGGTGAAATAGCCAATAATGCAGGTATTAAATTTGCCTATCACAACCATGCTTACACATTTGAAGAGATGGATGGCCAGGTGCCTCATGCAATTATGATGGATGAGACAGATCCAAATCTGGTTGAGTTTCAGATGGATATCTATTGGGTAGTAGCAGGGGGTCATGACCCGATTGAATGGATACGCCGGTATCCGAATCGATTCACTATGTCACATGTGAAGGATATGGGATCAATGAACGGAGAGAATGAATCAGTGGTACTCGGTACCGGATCACTTGATTTCCCAACCATCCTTCAGGCAGGCAGGGAAAATGGCATGGTTTATAACATTGTTGAGCAAGAAGCTTATACAGGTACAACTCCTATTGATTGCATTAGAGATAATGCAGAATACATGAAAGAGTTGAATATCTGATTCTCTGTTCAAGTTGACTCATAACAGATCGTTGTATTTGATCTGAAAAAATTAAAGGCTGATTACGAGTTTCAATTTTTTGAAATTGAAGCGGTGGTCAGCCTTTATTTATTTTTCCGATTCCAAGATTCTCGAAAATGACTAAACATTAAATTGGTTGAAGAGTCTTGCAACTCTTACTTTCAGTGTATGCAACATTCAGCCATCCATATCGCAGACCGAATCCGTTTGATGATTGCTACCAAACAGTTTCAGATTGGAGAAACCTTACCCTCAACAAGGGTTTTGGGTAAACAGTTGGGAACCAGTTTCCATACCGTTCGTAAAGCTTATCATCAACTGGTTGAAGAAGGATTGATTCGAAGTGAACAGGGAAGAGGGTTTTTGGTTCAACGGCAAAGTACGACCCTCGACAAAACGGAGCGTCTGGAATTGGGTGCTACCAAAATTAATAAGTTGTTGGAAGAGCTGATCGGTTATGGCCTTGATGAAGCCGAAGTGGAGGCAATATTCGAAGAGCAGGTCAGTTTTATGGAGTGGCCGGAACGAATTCAAACGATTGCGACCGTTGGTGAAACTATTGAACTTGCAAAGTTATTATCCGACTCAATCAAAAATCAGATTGGTGTAAAAAGCAGCACACTGCTGGCGTCCGATTACGACGAGGCGATTCGGTATGATGCACTTTTTGTTCCTATTCATCTGGTTAAAGAGTTCAGAAGTTTTGCAGATACAATCCGAATTATGCCGGTGGTGTTTCACTATGATGCAGATGTTCTTCTATCCATTCTCGATCGGGCTGAACTGGATGCGATCGGATTGGTGACGTCTGAAGAGGATTCAATACCAAAGATCATCAATGAGTTGAAATCATTGATGAAATTTGAAGGATCCTTTGTAGCCGGTGCAACCTATGGCAAATCGTTGCCACTGTTTGTTCGAAATATCGATTTAATCGTCTATACACCGGCCAGTGCAAGACTTGTAGAGGCTAAAATTCCTGAAAAGAACAGAATTAAACTTGAATATATCATATCCGAGAAGAGTGCGGAGACGATTCGGGCAGAGTTGTGGGATCAGTGATTTGGGACGTGAGACGTGAGATGTGAGACGTGAGAAGACGGAGCGGAGCGGAGATCCCGACCACCGTCGGGGTGAGAAGGCAAAAGGC
>JBBDJK010000092.1:0-3924 GCA_040879905.1 Balneolaceae bacterium
TGCTTGAGCCATATTCTTATTCAGCACTTAGTTTTTCATTAATAATTGTGTTCAGCCGGGCAATTTCCCGCCGAGTGTTTTTAATTCTTGCAGGATTTTCAATCTGTCCTGCTATCGCTTTATTGAATCTGAAATCGACCAATGCATTTTTCTCATCCTTCAGCCTGGCAGTCAATTCAGTAAATGATAAATCACGTAATTCGTGTGCTTTCATATCGCTCCTATTGTTTATAATCTATAACTCGCTGTCTAAATCGCGACGTTTTATAAATTTCGTTTTTATTGGGAGTTTATGAGATGCTCTCCTCAAGGCCTCTTTCGCTTTATCTTCAGTCACGCCTGCAATTTCAAAAAGAATTCGTCCCGGTTTTACAACTGCAATAAAGTGATCAAGTGCACCTTTACCCTTACCCATTCTGGTTTCTGCCGGTTTACTTGTAACCGGCCTGTCAGGGAAAATTCTGATAAATGTTTTTCCATCTCTTTGTAGTGAACGGGCAATTGCAACCCTGCACGCTTCAATCTGTCGTGAAGTAATAAACTTTGGTTCCATTGCCTTAAGCCCAAATGTGCCAAATGCTAATGTATGTCCACGCTGTGCATTCCCTTTTAATTTATCCCGGTGAACACGGCGTCTATGAATTCTTTTTGGTTCTAACATCGTAGGATTTATTCTTTGTTAATTACGAGTACGTCTTCTTCTTCGTGACTGTCTGTCATCTCTGGCCGGTCGATTTCTACCTGAATCCGATTCCTGCTTAGATGACTGTACATTTGGTGAGAGATCTACATCACCAATAATTTCACCTTTGAAAATCCAAACTGTAACACCGATCGATCCATAAATTGTGTTTGCAGTTGTTTTTTCATAATCAATTTCTGCACGCAATGTATGTAGAGGCACTCTTCCTTCTTTGTACTGCTCTGTACGTGCCATTTCAGCACCACCCAATCTGCCTGCGCATTTGATCTTTATACCCTCTGCACCCATTCTCATGGCTGATGAGATGGCCGTTTTCATCGCTCTTCTGAATGAAACTCTGGCTTCAAGCTGTTGAGCAATATTTTGACCAACCAAACTTGCATCCAATTCAGGTCGTTTGATCTCACTTACATTAATCTGTACCTCTTTGTTGGTAATCTTTTTCAGCTCTTCCCGAAGTAATTCAATCTGTTCACCACCCTTACCGATAATCACACCCGGTCTGGATGTATTTAAAGTAAGCAGAATTCGTTTCGGAGTTCTTTCGATTATAACATTTGAGAGCCCGCCATTTTTGAGTCGGGCATGTAAATACTCTCTTAATTTGGTATCCTCCAGCAATATTGCCGGTTCATTCTCTTCAGAATACCAGTTAGAGTCCCACCCTCTAATGATTCCAAGTCTAAGTCCGGTTGGACTGGTTTTTTGTCCCAAAGTAACCTCGTTTGTTATTCAGTTATCGTTTCTTCTTGCAGTTTTGCTACAACAACGGTGATGTGACAACTCCGTTTATTGATTCTATGAGCCCTGCCCTGAGGTGCAGGCTGAATTCTCTTCAGCGTAACACCTTCATCTATATAAATTGTTTTTATATAAAGCAGATCATTATCCAGTCTCTCCTCTTCAAATTTATCACGAATATTTGCTGCTGCTGATTTGATCACTTTCGATACATCAAAAGCAGAAGCTTTCTTAAGGAAATTTAATTTGGTCAGAGCAAGATCTACACGTTCTCCTCTCACATAATCCGCAATTAAACGAACTTTTCTTGGAGATTTTCTAAGATGTCTCTGAACTGCTTTTGCTTCAAAAATTGGCGTTTCCATCAATTATTCTTTTATATTTTTCCCTTTTTCAGAGGATGGCCGCGAAATGTTCTTGTTGGTGCAAACTCGCCCAACTTATGACCGACCATATTATCTGTTATATATACAGGTATAAACTGTTTTCCATTATGAACTGCAATGGTCAGACCGATAAAATCCGGTGTAATCATTGAGCTTCTGGACCATGTTTTTATCACTTTCTTTTTACCGCTTTCATTCGCATCATCTACTTTTTTCTGTAGTTTGTAATGAATAAAAGGTCCTTTCTTTAGTGATCTTGGCATACTAAACTAATTAAGCTTTTTTGGTTTTACGGCGTCTGACGATAAACTTGGAAGACATCTTCTTCCTGTTTCTTGTCTTTTTGCCTTTTGCTGACTGGCCCCATGGTGATCTTGGATGTCCACCAGAAGCTTTTCCTTCACCACCACCCATCGGGTGATCTACGGGGTTCATCACAACACCCCTTACTTTCGGCCTTCTTCCAAGCCATCTGCTGCGTCCGGCTTTACCAAGTGTTGTATTAAAATGATCAGGATTACTTGTAGCTCCAACTGTTGCAAAACATGTACCTAATATCAATCTTACTTCACCTGATGGCAGCTTAACTGTTACATATTTATCCGTCTTGGCAACCATTTGTGCAACCGTTCCCGCACTTCTGCAAAGCTGTCCGCCCTTACCGGGTTGAAGCTCAACATTATGGATAAATGTACCTGCTGGCATGTTCTTCATAGCCACTGCATTTCCTACCTCAGGTTGAGCAGTTTCAGAACTGATTACTGTATCACCTACATTTAATTTGTTAGGTGCAATAATATATCGTTTTTCACCATCTGAATAAGCCAATAGAGCAATTCGTGCTGTTCTGTTCGGATCGTATTCAATCGTCTGAACTTTTGCCGGGATATCTCTTTTATCCCTTTTAAAATCGATGACTCTATATTTTCTTTTATGGCCTCCACCTCTTCGGCGCATCGTCATCCTGCCGCGATTATTTCGCCCACCGGATTTATGTATACCACTCGTAAGCGCTTTGGCAGGCCTGTCGGTGGTAACCTCATCAAAAATAGGCGCAATTCTGTGTCGCTGTCCCGGTGTTGTTGGTTTTAATTGTTTAGTAGCCATTATAAATAATCTATTTTTTAAATTTCACTAAAGAGATCTATTTCACCTTCCTTAAGCGTAATAATCGCTTTTTTCCAAACTTTGCTTCTGCCACTGACAAAACCACTTTTAGTAAACCTTCCTTTTGGTTTAGAGGGTACGACCATTGTATTAACCCGTCCTACTTTTACATCAGGGTATCGATCTTCGATCGCTTTTTTGATCTGAGGTTTTGTTGAATTTCTGGCCACTTCAAAAGCATATTGTTGATACTCTTCTTGAAGCCTGGTCAGTTTTTCTGTAATCAATGGTTGAATTAAAATACTCATGCTGCTTCCTCCTCAACGATTTGATTTGCAAATGTTGATTCAAGAACCGGAATCGCATCCTCTAAAAAGAGAACTTCGTCAGCTTTCATAATCTCGTATGTCGTCGGCTTATTTGCTTCTAAAACTGTAATTCCCGGGATATTTCGTGCTGATAAAAGCAGAGTTTTATCAACTGCGGGTGTAAGGATCAATACCTTTTTACCGGTAAGTTTTAAAGCTTCCAGCAATTCAACAACTTGCTTTGTTTTGGGTTCTTCATAATTTACACTCTGTACAACCTTGATAGACTCTTCAATTGCTTTTAAAGAAAGTGCCGATTTCCGTGCAAGTCTTTTAGCTTTTTTTGTCAGTCTTACTGTATACGCTCTTGGTTTAGGTCCAAAAATGGTTCCCCCACCTTTCAGCAATGGTGAACGGATAGATCCTCTTCTGGCCATACCTGTACCTTTTTGCTTATACGCTTTACGGCCACCACCACGCACTTCACCGCGTTCCTTGGTATTGGCGGTACCCTGTCTTCTGTTTGCCAGAATTCGACGTACATCTTCATACATTACAGTTTCATTAGGCTCGATACCGAAAATAGTATCATCCAATTCTGCCTTTTTACCACTGCTTTTGCCATCAATTTTATAGATCGTTAGCTTCATGAGGCTACTTCTTATGATTTATTATAAAT
>JBBDJK010000093.1:0-3877 GCA_040879905.1 Balneolaceae bacterium
AAAATTTAATTTAAGACTTGTACATTAAGTCATTGTATTTTTATAGTTTAATCAATAACCTAAAGCCCAAAATTCAATGTCTGTTAGATTAATGTGGAGATGTACACTCTCACGTGCCAAATAGTCGCTATTTACAACGAGCATCTCTATAGGAAAGGCTTCTCATTTGTATAGGCAGAAGTACCTATATGGAGTGGGCTTGATCAGGTCAAATCTGGTGAGAGTGCTCAACTGAGAATTTTAGAAGGGCGTGTGTGCCGCTTAAATCAAGCTTATTACAAATATTATTTCGATGATTTTGAACCGTTTTAATACTGACATTTAACTCATCTGCAATTTCCTGACTGGTTTTCATCTCAGATAATTTTTTGAGAATCGTCATTTCAGATGGAGTCAAACAATTTAGCCCATCTTTATCTGAAGCTCGTGCCATCAGTTTGTTGTTCCGGCGGATCAGAAAATCAGAAATAGCCGGACTCAAATAGGTTTTACCGGCTAACACGGCATTCACACACTGTACAATTTCAGATACCGTATTTTCCTTGAGTACATATCCTTTTACACCGATATTCATGGCCTGATTAAACATGGAATCATCTTTGAACATTGTTAAAAATATAATATCCACATGAATACCTTCGTGATAAACGGCCTTTGCCACTTCAAAGCCGGTCATGCCCGGCATTTCGATATCAAGTATAGCTATTTTCGGATCATTTTCACGGATATGCTTAATAGCTTTCACCCCGTTATCCACTTCAGAGATATCAAAATTTCCTTCTTCTGCTAATACTTGTTTTAGTCCGCTTCGTATCAGGGAGTGGTCGTCTGCTAAAAGTAAAGATATCGGTTTATTCATGTTTGGCAGATGGTATTTCAATGGTTAAAGTGGTCCCTTTTTCAATTTCTGAATGTATTTGGAGTGTTCCACCCAGTGTTTCTGTTCTCTCTTTCATCCCCAAAAAACCCAATCCGGCGAATAACTTTAATTGCTGTAAATCAAATCCCTTGCCATCATCCCAAATAACAGCTTTAATCACGGAATCCTCCACTTTAACAATAACGGATGCTTCATTGGCCAAAGAGTGTTTCAATATATTATTGGTGCCTTCCTGTATAACCCGATAAAAATTGATCTCTTTATTTTTTGGAATGTATCTGTCAATATTTTCAACATGGTAGCTCCATTCCATTTTTGATGTTCGCTGAAGCTGTTCACACAAATTTTCAATGGCTTCAGTTAACCCAAATTTTTCAAGGTGCACCGGTCGCAGCCCATGTGTAATATCTCTTACGCTTTGAATGGAACTTACTGCACTTTGCATGATTTCGTTTAATTGATCTTCAAGAACATCCGCTTTATCAGATTGCATTTTGGCCAGTTCGGCGCGGTTTTTTATAACCAATATCTGTTGACCCAAACCATCATGCAGTTCGGATGCTATACGCCTTCTTTCGGATTCCTGGGATTCAATCAACTGCTCTGTAAACCTTTTTTGACGCTTGTTTTCAATTTCAAGGTTTTTCACCCTAACAACATAAACAGCAGGTCCGAATGTAAGAAAGAGCAACGCAACTAAAGAATAGAACCAATTCGTTTGCCAAAAAGGTGGAATAACAGTGATCGCGAGAGTAGCGCCATCTGTATTCCAAATCCCATCATCATTACTTGCAATCACCTGAAAGGTATATTCACCCGATGGTAAGTTTGAAAACATGGCACTGCGATTTGCCCCTGCATCTAACCATGAACCATGCAATCCTTCGATTTTATATTTGAACTCTACTTTGCCGGGGTCTGTAAAGTTGATCGCCGTATACTTTATTTCAAGAAAAGAATTGTCATACGGCAGTGTAATTGCAGAAGAAAGTGGAATTTGATTGTCACTGGTTCTTAAATTTTCAATATAGATAGAGGGTGGTAATTCATTACGGCTTACATCTTTGGTTGATACCACGGCAACACCTGCTACGGTTGGAAAGTAAATATTTCCAAATGAATCTGTTAATGTACTTGGCTGAAAACCACCGTTGGTTTCAGGTGAATGCATTCCGTCAGAAGCTCCATAAGAATAAGACCGTACGCTTTCAATTGTACCATCAATGAGGTTATTTAATTCCGTTTTATGTACTCTGGATATTCCGCGATTACTTCCCATCCAGAAGTTTCCATTTTCATCTTCCACAATGTGAGAGATAATATCATCAAAAAGACCATCCTGTCGGGTAATATGTGTTACATGTCCATCATCGATCCTGAATAAGCCTGATCCATACGAACCTAACCATATTGTGCCCTCATCATCTTTATAGATAGCCCTGATATAGGGTTCTCTCGTGTCTAACGTATCATCAACAAATTCTAAAAGTTCAAAGTGATTAATTTTTCCATTTTGATATGTATTCAATCCGGCTGATGTGCCAATCCATAAAGTTTCACTTTCAGTGTCTTCAAAAATTACCCGTACATCATTATAGCTGAGGCCATCCTCAGTAGTGTAGTGTTGAAATTGTTCTCCATCATATCTGAACAACCCGTTTAAACTCCCAATCCATATATTTCCCTTACTGTCTTCTGTAATAGCAAAAATATCAACACCTGAAAAACCATCCTCTTCTCCAATTGTGTCCCCTTGCAGGTCGAGCGATTCCGTTACGTACAAAATCCGCGATCCAAACCAAATTCTTCCCTTTGAATCCTCAAATACCGACCAATTACATAAATTGGGTAAGTGACTGTTTACAGCCGAATATATAGCCTGTTCACCATCCCATTCATACACCCCGCCACAATTTGTTGAAAACAACATTTTACCATCGTTGAGTTTGGAAATTGATAACATCGACTCATAATTCAGCCCCTGATCGTACGAAATAGTGGATATTACAGAGGGTCGGATTTTATAGAACCCCTTACTGGGCGTACCAGCCCAATAATTACCCTCATTGTCCTGAGTAAAAGCTGAAAATTGAATTTCATCAGATGAATGAATGACATCGAATGCTTCAAAACCGCTGCCATTCCATCGATGAAGTCCATCATAAGTAACAGCCCATAAATTTTGTTCATTGTCCACATAAAGTCGCTTTGCAAACCTGGAAATTAACCCGCTTTCGACAGAATAAAAGGTTGGTTCTCCATCTTTATAGCGCAAGATACCTTCCCCGGTCGTAGCCAAAAAGTATGAACCGGACCCCTTTGGGTATTCCACGACATCCACAAAATTATAACTGGCGTAATCACTCAAATCCGCAATTTGAACAATCTCATCTCCGGTTGTTTTCAAAATTTCAAGATCATGCGCCAACACAACTCCGGTTGGATCGTTATTTGCTTTTTGAATGGAAACAGAATCTGTGAGAACCGGTACTTCTACAAAGGTATCGTCCTCTAATTTATATGGCCTTCCGTGTACCGACAACCACAACGTACCCGCTGTATCTTCTGCAACTTTTAAAGGAGAATAGATCTGAGATCCCCGCCTGATGATATATGATTTGCTGTTACCGTCTTTAAAACGCAGGAAACCGTCTTCCGTACCGAGCCACAAATATCCTTTGCTGTCTTCATATATATTCAGAATTCGATCGGAACGCATACCCTTCGTATTGGATCGATTAAATGTGGTTAATGAATGTCCGTCAAAACGTACAAGCCCTCCAAAGGTTGCCAGCCAGATATAGCCATCCTGACTTTGATGGATATCATTAACAGAACTTTGTGGAAGGCCCTGCTCCATACCAAATTGTGTGACCACATATTCCTGCAGGTTAAAATCCTGAGAAATGCCGGATGAAATAAATATAAATGCAAAAAGTACTCCTAAAGGACAAGTAATTGCCAACTGTTTCATTTTTTGTAAATAAGATATGATAA
>JBBDJK010000094.1:0-202 GCA_040879905.1 Balneolaceae bacterium
TCGTAACCAAAAACTAACGTCACCCTGACTGTTCCAAAAAGCCTTTGGTGCATCGCAACCAGACACTAACGTCACCCTGAGCGCAGAACCGACGGTGTTTTTCCGGCGGGGCGAAGTCGAAGGGTCTTTTTAAAGACTCGATACCTTAGCAAGGGAGTCTTCGACTTCGTCCCGACCAAAAGCAGTCGGGACTGCGCTCAGA
>JBBDJK010000094.1:302-24513 GCA_040879905.1 Balneolaceae bacterium
CTGACGTTTAATTATTCACTCAGACTGACGTTTAATTATTCACTCAGACTGACGTTTAATTATTCACTCAGACTGACGTATAATAAATAATCAACCAATCACGGTGACGATTCTTCTCCCACCCACCAAAGATAGAGAACTTTTTTAGTCAGTTGAAACCAGCAGTTCTGCCTCTGCGGCAAGCGCCATCACCGCGTCGCGGTAAAGCTGACTCGGGTTGTAACGGTACACAGCTCCCTCAATCGTTCCTGTGATCTCCTTGAAGTGCGATAAATAGTTTGCGATGGAGAGAATATTGTTGTTCATATCAAAAATATCATCACCCACCCACCATCGGTTGATAGAGTAGGGGATAAACTGCGCAAAGGACATTGCACCGGCATAACTGGATTTCAGTTCAAAGACATCGATATTTTTTCTTGTGGTAAACTTAAGCAACTCTTCCAGCTGCGCACGTGCAAAATCAGCCCGATAATCTTCATTGTACATCGATACATAAACATTCAATGGATTAAACCGCCCGATATTGGTCCCAAAATCGGATTCAATACCGATAATGGCAGCAATCACAGATGCAGGAATTTCATACTCCAATTCTGCTTTTTTCAGTTGATCTGTGTGAATAGCCATAAAACCGGAAATTCGATCGCGTTTGTCATTGAATCCCAATATTTTCTGATACTCTTCAAGGCTTAGCGTTTTTCGTTCAGCAGAGGTGCGAAAACGGTCTCCAATACCGTCATATAATTCAAAACGAGAGTCTTCAAGCAGAGTCGCCAAATCCAGGTCTTGATCTTTCAGATATTCGATCAGCGCTTTCAGCCTATCCGGTTCATCCAAAAATGATCCATTTGTGGCATTACTTTTCGTGTAGAGGGTAGATAGTGATAGTATGATTGCAAGTATCAGGCTAAAAAAAGGTGTTAATAATCTGAACATAGATTCTCCATCGTGTCTTTGTAGAATGATATTACACATTAATAACGATTTTTTCGCCTCAAATCAATCTATTCCTATCTAAAAGTATCTTTTTCGCAAGATATAATCCCACTGTTTCGGTATCTGAGTAACATCGTTATCGGAAAAGATGAACATCAACTTAACTAAACAAAAACTTATTTAAACAAATATTTCTGATTATGAAAAAATTATATATAGGCGTATTAGCCATGCTCGGTATGTTTATTGTTCTGTCTGCATCTGCTGAAGCTCAAAGTATCCAGATAGGGGGTGGTGTCGGTTATGGTACCAAATCGGAAGATCCCAATTCCGGCAGTTTACACCATCTCTAATCTCGGTCATAGTTGGTTTCTATTCTTGCAAATCCCCACAGACCGCTTGCGGTCAAAAGATATTGTAACCCGGGGATTCATCCCTGGGAAAAGCCAACCGCAAAAAAAAGTGCCATCCGGCACGACCAATCTCCACCGATTCCCTCAATCCCCCCAAGAAAAAATTATGCACCTGCCTCTTTCTTTATTAATTTGGTTTTATCAACCAAAAACGATCCGGAGTTAATCCAAATCTGATCCACCTTATCATGAAACGAACCACACTTCTCTTTTTATTACCCGTACTAACACTCTTCCTCATTCTAACCGGCTTCTACTATCTCCAAACATCCACCACAACCCCCAAAACCATTGGGGATTTCACAAACTCACTCGATATTGGAGAAGTTTCAAATCCGGGCAACGCACATTATCACCCTTCCAATCAGACATATACCATAGATGGGTCAGGCCACGGAGTGGGGGGTACATCCGATCAGTTTCATTATCTCTGGAACTCCATACAGGGTGATTTTATCCTCAGGGCGGAGTTGCATCATGATCTGACAGATGCCGGACAACCGTTTCAGTTCGGGTGGTCGGTCCGAAATACCATTACACCGGGTTCCGAGATGATATCACTGTCCGTCTCGTCCGATGGCGAAACAGCCATTACGTTTAGAGCCGAAAGGTCAGATGAGGCCATCACTATCGTTTCAGAAAACACCTTTCCGGATGTGATTCAACTGGAGCGCGTGGATGGGATTTTTAAAGTGAGAACGGCCCGGATGGGTGAACCATTTACAGTGATGGCAGGGCCGGAGGTAAACCTGAATAATCAGGTGATCGCCGGACTGTTCGTAAACTCTGAAGGATCAGACGATCATGTTTCTGTATCATTCCGAAATGTACGGTTCGTCAAACCGTTTCCTGAAAATGAACAGCGTTATCAACGATATCTGGGCAGCCGGATGGAGATCCTGGATGTGTTTACAGGAATGAGAGAGGTCGTTTTTGAATCGGAACACTCTGTACAGGCACCGAACTGGACCGTTGACGGTGAAAAACTGATCTATAATTCAAATGGTTATCTTTACAGTTATGAGGTGAATACAGGCCATATCAGCTATCTGAATACCGGTTTTGCGACTAATAATAACAACGATCACGTGCTTACTTTTGATGGAGAACAAATTGCCATCAGCCATCATGTGCCTGAGGATAATAATCAATCGACCATTTTTATGCTGCCGATTGAGGGGAGTGACAACCCACGGCAAGTGACAGGTTCCGGCTTGGGAAACGCCTATCTGCATGGTGTGTCGCCTGATAATCAGAAGGTGATTTTTACCGGTTGGAGAAATGATAAATACGATCTCTACGCCGCGGATGTCAATACGATGGAGGAGACTCAACTGACCGATACCCCGTTCCTGGATGATGGATCCGAATACTCCCCGGATGGTGAGTATATCTATTTCAACTCAAACCGAACCGGCACCATGCAACTTTGGAGGATGAAACCGGATGGCAGTGAGCAGACTCAGCTCACATTTGATGAGAATTTTAATGATTGGTTCCCGCATATTTCGCCGGACGGTGAGTGGATCCTGTTTATCAGTTACGGTACCGATGTCGCATCCGGAGATCATCCTTACTATAAACACGTGACCCTGCGGCTGATGCCGGTGAGCGGGGGTGAGCCTGAGATTGTAGCTTATCTCTATGGGGGTCAGGGAACGATTAATGTACCCAGTTGGTCACCCGACAGCCGGTCTGTCGCTTTTGTAAGCAATTCCGGAAGGTTCTATTGATACTTGTTGAATGAACAAACCAAAACGGAAACCATTTGACGGATTAAAAGTTCTGATCATTGGAAAAGTGTGGCCTGAATCTCGTTCATCAGCAGCAGGTAGCCGGATGATGCAGTTGATCGATCTGTTGATGAGACATCATTTTGAGGTCCATTTTGCTTCAGCAGCATCGAAGAGTCAGCATACGGATGATCTTACACCATTGGGTGTAGTTTGCCACACGATCAGGCTGAATGACTCCTCATTTGATCGATTTATACGGAAACTGAGTCCGGCTGTCGTCATTTTTGACCGTTTTATGACCGAAGAGCAATTCGGTTGGCGGGTGGCAGATCAGTGTCCGGATGCGATTCGTATTCTGGATACGGAAGATCTGCATTCATTACGAGCCACTCGTCAGAAAGCCTGGAAATCGGGGACAAGATTTCATCCTGAACAGATGTACGCTGAAGAGGTTACGAAACGTGAGATCGCAAGTATCTGTCGATCCGATTTGTCATTGATCATTTCAAAGGCAGAAATGGAGCTGCTCATCCATCATTTTCCGGTAGAAAACAGTCAGTTGTTCTATCTGCCCTATTTACTGAATCCGATAGAGAAAGAGGCGATCCACCGATGGCCGGATTTTCACGAGAGGGAAGGGTTTGTGTCCATCGGAAATTTTCTGCACGAACCCAACCGCAATGCGGTCAGATTTTTGAAAGAGACGATTTGGCCGTCCATCCGATCCCAACTGCCGAAAGCCGAACTCCATGTTTATGGGGCCTATCCGGCTCAACAGGATCTGGAGTTGAATGCGCCTGAGGAGGGTTTTTTCGTGAAGGGACGAGCAGAGAATGCACAAGATATGATTTCAAAATCGAGGGTTTTATTGGCTCCGCTCCGTTTTGGGGCCGGATTAAAGGGAAAACTGATCGATGCAATGGTGACCGGTACTCCTTCTGTTACGACACCCATCGGCTCTGAAGGGATTTCAACACCGGATGATTGGTGTGGTTTTGTGGAGGATGCTCATGATAAATTTGCGCAAAAGGCAGTGCATCTCTATCAAGATCAAAAGCGTTGGGAACGTGCGAGAGAGGCCGGTTTTAATATCGTAAATGAACATTTTCTAAAAGAGAATCATGAGCCCGGATTTATGGATATGCTTGAAAGAATAATGTCCAACGTTGAGTTGCACCGAAAATCGCTCTTTACAGGTTCCATGTTGATGCACCACACCCTCGCAAGTAACCGGTATATGGGTAAATGGATTGAAGAGAAGGAGAGCAGATCGACCGATTAACGGATAATTGAAACGAGCCATTATAGCTGTTAAAAAACTGCCGCGATCGATTCTATCCCGGGTTACAATATCTTTTGACCGCAAGCGGTCTGTGGGGTTTTGCAAAAATAGAAAACAACTATGACCGAGATAAGGGGTGGTGGAATGACTTGATGTTAAAAAACTGCCGGGAACGGCAGGCCACATCTTGTAACCCAGGGATTTATCCCTGGGTTGAAAACTTTCGCCGTGAATTGCGAACTTTCTCTTCAAAACTTCCCTTAAATTCTTAACTTGGCGATGCAGTCAAAACCAGTCAGAATCTATGAGTCAAACAATTAGCGAAGTATCATTGCGCACAAAAGGAATCCTTCCGGTTCAAAAGCTTAAAATATTGGCCGAGGCCGGAATCATTAAAGGGAAAGAGGGTTATCCTATACTGGATGATCAGTTTCAGCCAAACTCCATCGACCTGCGCCTCGGGGAAGTCGCATACAGGGTGCGAAGCAGCTTTTTGCCGGAAAATGAAACGGTTCAACAGAAAATTGAGAAACTTCACCAATATACTTTCTCCATCACGGATGGGGCTGTTCTGGAACCAAATTGTGTCTATATCATTCCCCTGCTCGAAGAGCTCAGATTGCCGGCTTCCCATCATCCGCTCCAAAAAAATCTGTTTAATGGATCTGATGACAACGAAATCCGGTTACTCGCGGAAGAAAATCTGACGGCAAGGGCCAATCCAAAAAGTACCACGGGTCGGCTGGATATTTTTACCCGGGTCATTACCGATTATTCTCATAGATTTGAAGAGATTGAACAGGGTTACCATGGCAACTTATTCCTGGAAGTGGTGCCGAAATCGTTTCCGATTAAAGTTCGGACAGGCCAGCGGCTCAACCAACTGCGTCTGAGGCATGGCAATATTATCCTGAGCGATCAGGATATACTGAGAACTCATGGGAGTGATCCATTGCTGTTTAAGGAATCAGGCGAGCCGCTTTCGATGGATGAGCTGAATGTGAACAACGGCCTCTTTATGAGTGTTAATCTGCAAGGGAATCAGGATGATATCTTGGGGTATAAAGCCAAAAAACACCGGGATATTATCGATCTGGATAAGGTCAACTACTACGATGTCTCAGAATATTGGGAACCAATTTATGCGGGCAGCAACGACCATCTGATACTGGAACCGGAAGCATTCTACATCTTTGCATCCAGCGAGCGATGCCGCATTCCGATCCACCTGGCTGCTGAAATGATCGCTTATGACACCGGCTCGGGAGAATTGCGTACTCACTATGCCGGCTTTTTTGATAGCGGTTTTGGAGGGACTGTAGAGGATAAGGGAGCCCGTGCTGTTCTGGAGGTCAGATCTCACGATGTGCCTTTTTTGATTGAACACGGACAAACCTTCTGCAGCATGAAGTTTGAACCGAACACGGAAATACCGGAATTTACCTATGGAAATGAGATCAAAAGCAATTATCAGGGGCAGGGCTTGAAACTGGGTAAACACTTTAAACAGGCTTAATTATGCCTGTAGATCGATGTATTTGTCATAATATTACCTTTAAAGAGATCAAAAAAATTGCTGAGGAGCAGGGCCTTACTTCTCTCGAAGAGATCCAAATAGAGAAGATTGCAAGCTCTAAATGCAAGATGTGTGAACCCTATGTGAAAGAAGTTCTCAAGTCGGGTAAAACGTCATTTAAACCCGGTTTTTATCTCAAATAAAAGTGTTTTCTTATGGATCTTTTTTACGCATTGCCGGAGGATATAGAAGGCTCACATCTTACGATAAAAGGCCAGGAAGCAAAGCATATCACAAAGGTTCTTCGTTATCGGGTGTCGGATAAAATCGTTGTTACAGACGGTATGGGAACACAATTTCAGGGAGAGATTTCGGATATCCATCAGTCTGCTGTAACGGTATCTATTTTAAGTAAACAGGTTGAGAAGAGGGTGGAGCCATTTGTAACGGTCTGTATGGGGAATATCAAAAAAAGAGACCGTTTGGAGTTTGCCGTGGAGAAAATCACAGAACTGGGTGCGGATCGGATCATTATATTTAAAGGTGAGCACAGCCAGAAGGAGAATGTCAGGGCTGACCGATTACATGCCGCCACTTTAGCAGCCATGAAACAATCGTTGAGACTTTATCTGCCGGAGATCCATATTGAGAGTTCACTGAAAAATGCCCTGAACTATTGTGAATCTGATGATCTGTTGATCGTTGCGGATGAGACGGTGGACAAGATGCATCAAACAAAAGCTTTTCGATCGGATAAAACATCCTTTTTTTTGGTGATTGGCCCCGAAGGTGGGTTTTCATTGCGGGAAAGGGAACTAATGGATCATCATCATGCCATGAAGGTCTCACTTGGAGAAAAACGGCTTCGTACCGAAACGGCAGCTGTGATCATGACAGACAGGTTTAAGAACAGAACCTGATCGTTTTGACAACTCATCAGGCCTGAAGAACATCTAAAAAAAAGAAACGAATTGATTAGAGCCGGAAGAAAAAGATTAATTTCTATTTCTATTGAAATCCGGCAGATTTGAGGCTTTACCCTGAACAAACAGATCTAATTTTTCAGCGATATCCCAGAGCTCCATAGCTGCATGAAGGGATTCATTCAGATAGTCGTTATTGATAGGGTAGAAGTACTCATTTCCCCAAACCATACGTGCCAATTCCGCTCTCATTCGGCCATAGTTTAATTCGACAAGCTCGTTATATGTCTCTTGTGACATAAAAAGCTCATTCTCTTCGACAGTAATTTCTTCATATTCAGAATCGATGACCAATCCCTGGTCGGCCATGAGCTCAAGGAAATGTTCTTTATCGGCATCTGTCCAGATAAAATCTGTACGGAATTCCTGATAATCATCCTCCCAGCGATCTCTGAACTCTTCCCCATTTTTGTCCAGATACTCACGAACAAACTCAAAATCGATCCGGTTGATAATCATAAAATTAAACAGGTAATAATTGTTGGTAATATCATCCTGAACAATGATATCAGGAACAATTCCACCACCGCCAAATACATCTCGCCCGGCTGTTGTTTTATAGTGCAGGGAATCGGGTACCTGATCTCTGAACTCTTGTGCATCCATGGTTGGGTCGGATGTACGGTGACTGATTTCATATACATAATCCTCATTGTTACCGTCAAAGGGTTTTTGAATGAGCCTGCCGGAAGGGGTGTAGTATCTGGAGATAGTCACACGTACATTGCTCTTATCGACCAATTCATACTGCTGTTGAACCAATCCTTTTCCAAATGTTCGTCTTCCTACAATCAGTCCTCTGTCATGATCCTGAATAGCACCACTGACAATCTCACTTGCAGATGCTGAACCTTCGTTAACGAGTACAATGACCGGAAAATCTTTGAAAACCCCGTCTCTGCGAGAATAGACCTCAGAATTAAAACGGGTATGTCGGCTTTGAGTGGATACCAACTTGGTTCCTTTCGGAAAAAATTCTTCTGAAATGGCAATCGCCTGGCTCAGATATCCACCCGGATTGTTTCTGAGATCAAGAACCAATCTTTCCATACCGTCTTTAATCAGGTCTGATGCAGAAGCAAGAAACTCTTCATGTGTGGTTGCTGCAAATCGATTGATTTTGATATAACCGGTTCTCTCATCCAGTTTGTAGTGAGCGTCCACCGTAGTTAATGGGATATTGTCGCGGATAATCGTGTATTTCAACACATTCGGATTACGTGGCCTGACGATCTCAACATCAACGGGTGTACCTTTTTCTCCCCGAAGCCTGCTCATAACATCTTCGTTTGTATATCCGATCGCACTGGTATCATCAATGGAGATGATGCGATCGCCCGACATGATACCCAGCATATCACTGGGTCCGCCGGATATGGGTGTAATCACTGTAATCGTATCCTGTAAAATATTAAATTGAATACCGATCCCTTGAAATTGTCCGGCAAACTGCTCTTGAATCCGCTCACTATCTTCCGGTTCAATGTAGACCGAATGCGGATCGAGAGTTGACAGCATCTCCTTAATCGAGTTTTCAACAGCTTTACTCATATCCGTATCCGGATAGTTGTTGAGTACATAGAGATAAGCATCTTCATACCTGTTGTACGAGTCACGAAAATTCTGAACAGTCATATCTTGTTTCATATCGATGGGAGTACCATCCAATACAAGTGTTGAGTCATCCAATGTTTTAACAATACCATAGATACTTCTCTCAAACAGATCATTCAGATCGGTTTCACCAAAATAGTTGTCTACAATCCGCCTTTGCACCTGAAGATACTTGTGTAGATTATCCTGATGGACGCCATCCTGAACGATGACTTGATCAACACCGGCCAGCCAAATTGATGACAGGATAAATAACAGGGCGATTTGAGGAGCAATAAATTTCTTCACGGTCATGTAGATTTCTGAATTTTTATATGGTAACGTCTATTCCCGATCGCTGAGTATAATAAATGATAGATGCTTTTCCAACGATATACACTCTTTAACGATGAATCCGTCAAAACGTTTCTTAAAGTGCTTTTCCTATTGTTAAAATATGAAAATATTCAGCCGAATTGTTAATTATTGTCGGATGGTTTTCAAAAAAGCACCTCTTTACAAGATATAGTGACTTAAATCTTTGTCTTTTACCAATCCATCCAACTGTTTATGGACATAGGCTTGATCGATGGTAATCTGACCACTTCCGATATCATCAGGTACAGCAAAAAGCAACTCTTCCAGCAGGGATGATAAAATCGTATGAAGTCGTCTGGCACCGATATTTTCAACCTGGTCATTCACTTCAGCGGCAATTTTCGCAATTTCTCTGACGGCATCTTCCTTAAAGTCGACAGTAACACCTTCTGATTGCAACATGGCCTGATACTGTTTGGTCAGCGCATTTTTGGGTTTTGTCAGAATATCGAAGAAGTCATTTTCCGTGAGTGAATCCAATTCCACACGAATGGGGAATCGTCCCTGCAGTTCGGGGATCAGATCGGAAGGTTTGGATACATGAAACGCACCTGAACCGATAAACAGAATATGGTCCGTTTTTACGATCCCATGTTTTGTACTGACGGTGCTTCCCTCTACAATCGGTAAGAGATCACGCTGCACACCTTGCCGGCTCACATCCGTGCCTCCACGATTGGAGGAGGAGTCGCTGGCTACTTTATCAATTTCATCAATAAAAACGATTCCCTGGTTCTGAACACGTTCCAGTGCTTCCTGAACCGCCGCATCATGATCAATCAATCTTTCAGATTCGGTCTCGATCATCACTTCCCGGGCTTCTTTAATAGGGAGTGTGCGTTTCGATTTTTTGCCTCCTTTGGCCAGATTCCCCAGCATATCCTGTAAATTGACACCCATCTCTTCCATACCCTGCGGACCAAAAACCTGCATCATGGGTGTTTTTTTTGAGTTGACCTCTATTTCAATTTTACGATCTTCCAATTCGCCATTTTTCAATTTGTCCCTGAAACGATCACGTGTTCGTTCATTTAACTCCGTGTCAGTTGCAGAATCCGGGTTAAATCCCACTTCGCCTGATGTTGAATTAGAAGGGATTGTTTTTTTTCTGACAGGGGGGATCAGAATGTCCAATATCTTCTCTTCTACAATTTCTGCAGCTTTCTCCTTCACCCGTTCCTGCATCTCCATTTTAACCATGTTCACAGCCAGGTCGGTTAAATCGCGTATCATCGATTCGACATCACGGCCTACATAACCGACTTCCGTGAACTTGGAGGCTTCCACTTTTACAAAGGGGGCACCGGATAGTTTAGCGAGGCGGCGTGCGATTTCAGTTTTACCCACACCGGTCGGGCCGATCATCAAGATGTTGTTGGGGATAATTTCGTCGCGTATTTCAGGGTCTGATTTCAATCGTCGCCATCTGTTTCTCAGTGCAATGGCCACAGATCGTTTCGCATCCTTCTGGCCAATAATATATTTGTCAAGTTCTGCGACGATCTGACGAGGTGTCAGATTCTGTTCTTTTAATAATAAACTCATGTTGCTACTCAATTTCTAAAATGGTGAGATTGTGATTGGTGTAAATACAGATATCGGCTGCGATATGCAGAGATTTTTCTACGATCTCTTTGGCAGAAAGCTCAGGAGCATTGTTTTGGAGGGCTCTGGCCGATGCCAGAGCGTATGAACCACCGCTTCCGATTGCCAGGATTTGGTCATCCGGATCGATGACATCACCCTGTCCGGAGATTAATAACGTTGTTTCTTTATCCATAACCACCAAAAGTGCCTCCAATTTTTGGAGAAATTTATCCTTTCTCCACTCTTTAGCCAGCTCTACCGCTGCCCGTTGTAAATTGCCGTTGTATGCATTGAGTTTCTCTTCGAACTTATCGAAAAGTGTTAATGCATCAGCCGTGGAACCTGCAAATCCTGCAAGAATCTTACCATTATTTAATTTCCTGACTTTTTTTACCGTCGATTTCATAACGGTTTTATCGAGGGTTGCTTGTCCATCGCTTCCCATAGCTGCTTCACCCTTGTGGATAATTCCTAAAACAGTGGTGGCATGCAAATTGTTTACGTGTTCCATAATCTTTGAATTCTAAATAAATAAATAAATTTTGTGAAATGATTGTCAGAGTTAAGCCTGTTTTTTGGGGCGGGACGGTCTTTTGGGCCTGCCGGGCTTATTCGATTTGTTATCAGAGGATTCATCTTTTGAGTAGTAGTCGAGCGTGCTGTTTTCCTGCTTGTTTATTTCAATATGACTCAATTGTTCCTGATAAGCTTTTAAAATCTCATCCAGAGGCTGGCCCTGTAAAACCACATCCGTGATTTCCAGTTCGGAACCTGACAGTGTTGCTTTAAATTCATTCAGTGATATCGATTCATCTGCAATAAATGTGATTCTCACTTTATATCTTAACATCCATTTCCATCTCTGACTAAAAAACCCTTTGCAGAGAAAAGATCTCAGGTAGGGGTTCACATAGATATCAACCGCGCGGTAATCCGTGCTGTATTTAAATTTACTCACCCAGCTTTCAACATCTGTGACGATGGTATCCTGGCTGACCACCGTGCCGGTTCCGCCACACATAGGGCAGACCTTGGAAACAGAGTTCACAACACTTGGCCGGATTCTCTGTCTTGTAATCTGAATCAGGCCAAAGTCACTCATTCCAATCACATTGGTTTTTGCCTGATCTTTTTTAAACTCTTTTCTTAATTCATCATAAATTTTCTTGCGGTTTTTGTTATCGCGCAGGTCAATAAAATCGACCACGATAATCCCGCCAATATCCCTTAACCGGAGCTGTTTTGCAATTTCACGTGCTGCCTCCAGGTTCGTTTTCAGAGAGTTATCCTCCTGTTTCTCTTTGGCTGCGTATGGGCCGGAATTCACATCAACAACATACATCGCTTCTGTCTGCTCAAAGATGAGGTACCCGCCTGATGGCATTCGTACTCTCGGGCTAAAGATCGAATTTACATCCTGGCCGATATTCACATGGTCAAATATGTGATCTTTCCCTTTGTAAAGTTGTACTGAGGGGAGCATATTGGGTGCAATTTGAGATACATAACTCTTGATTGATTTATAGAGCTGATAATCGTCGATTAATACCCGGTCATACTGCTTGGCAAACAGATCACGAATCAGGCTTTCAGTAATATCGAGGTCTTTATAGAGCAGTGCAGGTGGTTTTGCTGTCTCCAGTTTATTGAGGATACGTTCCCATTTTTTCAGAATCGTTCTCATATCCTCTTCAATGGCCTCTTTATCTTGACCCTGTGCAACCGTCCTGACAATCACGCCAAACCCTTCCGGTAACATACTGCCAACCGTACTCTTTAAATGCCTGCGCTCTTTATTGTTTGTGATTTTCTTAGAAATAGCGATGTATTCGCCCATGGGGATCAGTACCAGAAAACGGCCTGCAATCGTGATATCCGTAGAAACCCTTGGCCCTTTTGAACCAATAGGTTCTTTCACAACCTGAACCAATAGATTTTGGTTGTTCTTGAGCATTTTACCTGCCAATATCTGCTTCTCATTATTGGACAGTTTATCAAACTTTTTGAGCTCATCTTTTGCAGAACCGGGGACACTCTTTTCACCATTGAGCATCATGATATAGTCTCCGAGGTGATCTCCGGCATCAGAAAAGTGAAGGAAAGCATCCTTTTCCATGCCCACATCGATGAAACCGGCACGAATGCCGCTCATCACTTTATGAACTCTTGCAAGGTAAATATCACCAACGGTACGCTGGTTCTCTTCAGACTCTATGAATAATTGTGCTAATTCGCCATTCTCCAGTAAGGCTACACGAGTCTGCTTGCCTGAGGAGTGAATAATAATTTGATTCTTCATGTAAAAAATGAAATTTCATAAGCAATTCGCGAGCTTTCTTTTCCAAATAATTCAAAAGCTGTACCAAACTTATCAACAGGCCAAATTCCATTTCCGGATAGTGGCTGTTTGTAGCAGAGCGAGTTGCGAGTGTGTTAGAATTCTTGTTTAGAAATGATTTTGGTGTGTGAATCCTGCCATCATTGATTGTATCAAAATTCCTTTCTGAGCAAAAAATTGCTCCAAGAGGATAAAAGAAATGGGTTAATAAAGTATGTACAGTAATAAAAAAATTTTCTTTCAGAATCATATAAAACTTGATTTCACACATTGTGTAACGATAGATCAATATAGCATAATCTAACCAAATAATTAAATATAGAGTTATCTTAAATTTCAGGATTTAACTGCTATTTTTAGGAACATTTTTATACTGATGTATTGATATCTGATGGTATAATAATATGGTTAATTAATTGCATTAGCCTTGTCGGCAGACATGTGAGAAGCGAAATCGATTCTTAACATTTTATCAAAACAAACCTCCGATCCGCTTGCCAGGAAAAAAACATAAATAGCCCCGACACACTTGCCATGGAAAAAGGTCTTATACTGAAATAGCCCCGACACGCTTGTCGGGGTACAAGGAATCAAACCAAAAAAAAACCCCGAATGGGGTTTAATACGAGGGGCAACCTATTCCGGTACTCGCTGAATTTGAGCTCCAACACGGTTTAACTTCACTTCTAACTGCTCATATCCCCGGTCGAGATGATAAACCCTGAGAATTTCAGACTCACCTTCAGCAGCCAATGCAGCCATGACCAGGCTCACACTTGCCCGCAGATCTGTACTCATAACCGTTGCCCCTTGTAATTTGGATTTACCGACAACGGTTACTGAATTTTTCTCAACGGACAACCTGGCTCCCAAACGGTTTAGTTCAGGAACGTAACTAAAACGGTCAAAATAGATGGTATCTGTAATTCGACTGATCCCATTGGCCTGAGTCATTAACGTAGCCCACTGTGCTTGTAAATCCGTTGGAAATCCCGGATATATTTTGGTAGTAATCGAAACCGGCTTAATATTCTGACCCGATCGGATACGAATCTCTGAACCGTCTACCGTAAAATAGATACCCAGTTTGCGATACGATTTTGGAAATTCTCCCAGATCTTCGGGATTACAACCGGTCAGGGTGATGTCCGATTCCGGATGCAGTGCTGCAGCAATCATAAACGTACCGGTTTCGATGCGATCCGGGTCGTTAGAAAAGGCGATCCCTTTTAATGATTCAACTCGTTGAATGGTAATCGTACTTGTACCTACCCCTTCAATATCTGCTCCCATTTTCTGAAGCATCCGGCAGAGCAGTACCACATCCGGTTCCCGTGCAGCGTTGTGGATCACAAAACGTTTAGCTCTCTTAACGGCACCCAGGACCAAATTAATGGTTGCCCCCACGCTGCTGGGTTGTAACGTGAACTCGCCGCCTTCAACGATTTCGTTTTTGATCGATGCGTGTACATAACCCTGATCAAGTAAAATATCAATACCCATCGCTTCGAAACCCTTTAAATGTAAATCCACCGGCCTTGGCCCCCACGCACAACCTCCCGGCAGGGACACTTTAGCCCGCCCGGCTCTTCCGATCAATGCACCCATCATGTAAAAGGAGGCTCTCATTCGCCTGACCAAATCGTACGGCGCTTCAAAACTATGGATCTTTTCAGGCCGAATAACCATTTGGTTTTTGGATTCGATGAATTCCATTTCAGCACCTGTTTCCTTAATGACGTCGCTAAATGTGTAAATATCCTTTAAACGGGGAATCAGTGATAGTGTAGAGGGGGAGTCTCCAAGCAGTGAAGCAGCCATCAAAGGAAGGGCTGCATTTTTTGACCCACTGATGGGGATCGATCCTTTTAGGGGTGTAGGGCCTTGTATGATAAATTTATCCACGTGGTTTGATATCTAAAAGCGTTTGATTTTTTTCAACATTATCTCCTTCATGTACATGAAGCAATGAAACAACCCCGGAAATGACAGATTTCAGCTCATTTTCCATTTTCATGGCTTCGAGCACCAAAAGGGGTTCACCTGATTGAATCTCATCACCTTCACGAACCAGGATTTCAAGTATTTTTCCCGGCATAGGCGCTTTAACGATTCCTTCAGAAGCAACACTTTGTGAAGAAAATCCAAGTTTTTCCAATAGAATCTGTTGTTCATCCTTAACACTCGTTTCTACGGATTTACCATTCAGAGAAAAAGTAACCTGATCTCCATCTACCATACTGTTAGCAATATTGTACAGTTTTGTTCCTAATCGCAGCAAGATCCTGTCATTATTTTCGGATTCGATCTGAAAAGAGACTTCCCGGCCATCCAATGTGGCCTTTCCATTTTCAAAATCGATATTAATTGTGTGTGATTTATCCGAGTATTCTGTTTTAAATTGCTTCATGCTGAATTTTTTTCAAACCCGATTTTGTAGCTTTAAATGAGAATAACTCAACCTGATCGGAATCAAAATAGAGACCTGATGTTCTATCACTATGCTGATAAACTTCAATGAGACCATGGTTGATCATCTGAATAAGATCATTTCTGATCTCACCATAGGTGTAGTTCGTTTCTGTTATGATATGGTCAAAAGATTCCGGATAGATCAACTCCCGAAGGATTCGTTTCTCTGATTCTGTTAACTTTTCTTTAGGCATCTAACTCTACTGTAAAAAGTTGATGGATCGCTGAAAAATGGTAAATGAACGTGTTACTCAATTTCAACATCACCGTACGTAATCACATTTTCTGTTTCATCCTGAATAATGATTCTGTACAAGCCTGCCGGTTGGGGAATACCGCCGGATATAATTCTGGGATCCAATACTATTGAAGTGGTTCCGGGTGTTATCTGTGTACGTTCATCCACCGGATATAAAGTCCCAAATCTGTAAACACGAATATAAATGCCTGAAATTCTGTCCAGAAAATTGACTTGTATATTTATGTTCAAGCGGTCGTTTGTTAATACCGGATTTGGAAAGGGAGGTGTGATGAGGTCAATATCACCTTGAAAAAAAGGAGCAATTCTCCAGTCATCGGGATCCTCATTTCCGACAACACCCTGGTCATTGGTTTCTGTGATCCCATTGGGTTCACTAAATGCTTGTTTCTCAAACTCCCGTTGATCACTGTTTTGATTGCAACCGGATATAGTTATCAGAATAAAAAGTGCTAAAACCGGTAAGAATTTGAAGAATTTTAATTGAATCAATGACATGGCTGATGGATGTTGATAAATGAAACTGAATCCAAATAATATTTAATAAGATTCCCTCTAAAAAAGTCTTATTTTGAGTGTTAATCCATAATAAGATAGTTAAATGATACAGGTTTACGGAATAAAAAACTGCAACAAAATCAGAGACACCCTGAAGTGGTTAAAAGAGCATGATGTCGATTACACATTTTATGATCTCAAAAAGGAACCTTTAACCCGGGAAGAACTTGAAGAGTTTACGTATCGCATAGGTTTGGATGTATTAATTAACAGAAAAGGAATGAAATGGAGACAACTGGGATTAAAGGATAAAAACCTGAGCGATGAAGAGCTTTTTGAACAGCTATTGGAAAACCAGACAATGATAAAAAGGCCGGTATTGGTTAATAATGAAGCGATGTTGGTTGGATATGATGAGGAGGCATTCGAGAATTTTGTTGAATAGATTTACGTGGCTGTGCCTTTTATTACTGGTCTTTTCTGAAAGCAATGCACAATCTGTGTTTACCTACGAGAGTGATAGCCTTCCAACGCTGGATATGATGATGGATGCAAGGGAAGTATTTGAATTTGAGGTCTCCTATGGTTTCCTCACACTTGGGTGGATAGATGTTGAATTATTGCCGGATACAACCGTTGATGGGGAGACTGCATATCATCTTAGAACCCGGATACGTTCAAATAACCGTTTAATTTTTGTGGGTACCCGGATTGTTAATTATGAATCGATTTTTCAGTACAATGACCAGTGGCCATACGCCCATGTTTTCTGGAGAGACGACATCCATGATGATGATTATGACCGTGTGAGAGTCGTTTTTGATCGTGAGGAGGGGTTGGTTCATTTTTATGAATACGGAGAGTTTGAGTTGAGTCTTGAATTGGAGGAACCTGCAAGTGGAGGAGATGTCATATTTTTTTATTCAAGGATGTTTGCCGGTATAGATGATCCGTATGTACTGCCGGTCTATACGGAGAATGAGAAGGGATATGTTCGTGCTCGAAGCAGTGACGATATCGAATATCGAAGTTATGATGCATTTGATGAGAAGATCCCAACGTATATGAGCGAAGGTACGGCTGATGTAGAGGGGCCTTTCGGGTTCAGAGGTAATTTTAAATCGTGGTTTTCAACCGATGATCTCAGGATCCCCGTCGAAGCACATGTCAAAATAATTTTTGGAAATGTTAAAGTCAGATTGATTTCATATGAGCGTAACGGAGAGTATTAAGGTTCATTTTCAACGTTTGAAACATGCTGAAGGCCTGCCCTTACCATCTTATGAGACATCCGGATCAGCCGGATTGGATCTTCGGGCTGCAAACCGGGAACCGGTGATCCTTCACCCCGGGAATAGAGCATTGATTCCGACCGGGTTTAAAATGGCTTTGCCTTTGGGATATGAAGCACAAATCCGCCCGAGAAGCGGCCTTGCTTTCAAAAATGGCATTACCATGTTAAATACACCCGGGACCATAGATTCTGATTACAGAGGAGAGGTTAAAGTGCTGGCCATCAATCATGGAGAACTTCCATTCACAATCAATTATGGCGAGAGAATTGCGCAGATGGTTATTGCACCCGTACAACAAATCCGCATCGAACTATCAGACGATTTAGAGGAAACAAAAAGGGGAGAAGGTGGATTTGGGAGCACAGGTGTGAAATAGAGTTGTTCTGTTCATATTAGCGTAGAGAAGTTGATCGATGGCTCTGAAGGCTCTCATTCTCTTTATGCTTTTAAACAATAAAAAAATCATCATATCAATCAGTACCATTGAAAGGAAAGTTTGCACCCTATATAGATCTTGTCACAGAGAATCAAAACTACCGCAGGCTGTGGCTTGCCCAGATTGTATCCAATTTTGGAGATTGGTTTGGGATTTTAGCGGTATATGCGATCATTCAGAAGTATAGCGGATCAGAACTGCTGCTTGGGCTGATTATCGTCGTTAAAATGATCAGCCTTGCGGTCTCCTCTCCACTTGCCGGTTTTATTACCGATCGCTTTAACAGGCGACACCTGATGATATTGAGCGATATAGCAAGAGGGCTGCTGGTGTTAGGTTTTATACTGATCACAACTGTTGATTTGTTATGGCTCGCCTATGTAATCACATCCTTGCAAATGGTTTTTTCGGCTATCTTTGAACCCGCTAAAACATCCTCCATTCCGAATGTTACATCTCCATCGGAATTGGTTGTGGCAAATATTCTATCAGCCGCATCGTGGAGTATCATTTTTACGACCGGAATGGCAGTCGGAGGGTTTGCAACAGCCTATTTGGGAACCGATCTGGTTTTTTTAATCAATGGGATTACGTATGGAATTTCAGGCCTGTTTATTTATCGTGCCGTGATCCCTCAAAAAGAGATGACAGAGGATGAAAAGTTTGAAAACAGAAATCCGCTTCATGGCATCATTGATGGTTTTCGATATATAAAGAACAATAGTCAGGTATTGCGTCCGGTCATTGCAAAAGCCACCTTTTCAATGAGCCTGGGTGCGTTGGTCTATATGCTGATTATTGTTGCAGAAGAAGTGCTGTTGATGGGCAGTATCGGGCTTGGGATCTTATATGCGGCGAGGGGTATAGGTACCGGAATCGGACCGGTAATTGGCAGAAGACTTTTCAAAAAAGAGGGGGGATGGATCCGTGCGATCGGATTTTTTATGATTTTCACCGGGTTCATGTATGGACTGGTGAGTACGATGCAATCGGTTTTCTTAATGGGAGTTTTTATCATGATCGCTCATATGGCGTCAGGTTCCAACTGGGTCTTCAGTACCGTATTGCTTCAGCGAAGGGCACCGGATCTCTTTAGAGGAAGGGTGTTTAGTACGGAATGGTTACTGTTTACTCTGACACAGTCAATATCGGTTACAATAGCGGCATTAATTTTGGAGTTTGAAGTGCTGACCCTTACAACAACTATGGTCCTTTTTTCAATGCTATTGATACTATCCGGTGTTTTTTGGATGATTCGAATTGTGCCGGGTGAGGATCGATATGCAGAACTTTCACACCGGGTTCATGAAACACATTTTTGATCCTGTGATAAAAAAATGACTCACTCGTGTCAGGGGTGAGTCATTGAAATTCTATGAAAGAGTTACTGTTTTGATCTTTTGATAACTGCTTAATACCAGCCCAATTTAAAGCCCCATCTTCCAATATCATAGATAAAGGCTAAACCCCAATAAAAAACGAAATAGGCTCCGCCACCCAATAGAGCAAGTGCCGTAACCATTCGCGGCTTATGGGGGCTTGCGGTTGTCCATTTCATCATGCGATCCCCGGCAAAATAGATCAGGATAAAAAAGAGGCCAAGCAGAACGGTGATTTGCCCTAAACCATGAATCACCATCACTGCAGCTCCATAGGTCGGGCTCTCTGCTGATGCGGCATACGTGAGAAATTCACGGAACACGGGAAATGGCCTGCCAACTGCAAAAAGTCCGACTAACGTTCCCATAATTGCCGCTTTTGTTGTTGAAGCACTGAAAAACTCTTTGGTAATGGATGAAAGTCTTTTTGTAAATCTTTTCATATAACCCAATTCAATCAACCCCCAAAAGAGCATGATGACTCCGATAATAGAAAAAACAGCTTGAGCTTGTGCCAACCTGACGGGCCGTTCGTTTATCGCAGCAACTCCATCAGGGCCTAAAAATCCAACAAATATGCCGTATGCAGCCCCAATTGCTACGACCGGAATGGTGAACGCAATAATGGCTCGAATTGCCGTTTCACGAGTTGATTGGCGGTCTGTTGAACAGGCTAATCCCGGAATCATGGCAAATGCCACACAATTACACGCCGTGAAGGTGGCAGCCAAACCGGCAATGGCGGCAAAAACGAACCCAAATCCGCCTCCACGTTCACCGTAAGAATTGGCAAGAAGGCTTGTATCTCCAATAGTATTGCCGGCAATAAAATCGCGGCCAAAACCATCCACTAAATGATAATTCCAAAAACCGGCGATCATAATACCGAATAGTATGATGGCAATCCCCCAAAGGATTCGTTTGGTTTTTGTGTAGTGATCCAAAAATGGATCATGTGTGGGTTGATTTCTGTTTTTTTGAGTCATTTGTTTGGAATTCTAGGTTTAATCGAGTTCATGGGTTGATGAATCTTCTAATAATGAAAAGTGTGAGTGTATTTAACATACAGTGTTCTGGATTGGGTGGTGGGTAATACGGGGGTAAACCGATCTCTGTTCGTATTGACTCCCTGATTATATACGATCCAAAAATCATTTCCCGGTTCATTAATTTTGAGAATATAGGGAATCAACTGTTAGGTAACAAGTGGGTGACGTTATATTTGATAACTATTTTAATTGATAGTGAGTCTATTTTTAATTTTAATTAAGACACGTATTTACAGCTATTTAATGTATCAAAATTGACGGCAGTCCTAAAAAATGTAAGATGAGAGTATTTAAGAGATGAGAATTAATTGTTAGGAACATTCATAACAATTAGAGTGGGGATGAAGACGTATGAAAATGAATCTTTAAATTAAGTGAGTCATTGTTCATGAGAGTAGATACAGCCCTGATAAATTAAGATTTCTTTTCAGGGTTCTTTTTTGATCGCCTTTTTCTCCTTGTTTCTGAAAGATCAAACATTTTACTCTTGGAATCTTTATCTCTCGTAAGCGGGGCAACAAGTACATCAAATACCTCTTCAGGAAGTTTTGTGTATTGGGCGGTTACCTGCTCGGCAGCTACATCAAAATGCCATTCTACTCTTTTTGCGAAAATCTCTTCCAAATTTTTTATTGCCTCTTCACCCTCTTCGGTATTCGGGCTGATGGTTCTGAGAGCCTGAATAATCTCCTGTTGACCCAATAGAAGAGCTTCCATCAACGCTTTATTGGTAATGACAATGTTCAGTAGTACTTTCAGGATCTGTTGGTTCAGAAGAATTTTATGAAATGGATGATCTGGTGAATCCATTTCTTTCTTTTCGACACGATCCGGAAGATCATATACCCCACGATGTACCCTCGCGATCAGATTCATTGATGTCATCTCAGACAAGGCACTTCTGGCATTATTATACTCAAGTCCGGTTTTTTCAACAATGTCTCGAATTTGCATCGCTTCTCCTGCATCTTCCAAAACCTGAATGATTTTTGCTCTTCTGGGCGATATATCGCTGAACTGAGTACTCATTTAAATGATCTATTTAAATTGAATGGAGCAGAACAAATTTTTTGTGCATTATACGCTAACAGTATAAGAATAATTATGGTTTTATGTGAAATTGTGTGGGCTATATTTATTATTGTGAAATTGTCAGATTCTCCCAACAACAGTTGAGGGGGACTTGTTCAAATTGTTAACTCTCACAAATCAACATTGAACCCAAATAATGGTATATATGAAAATTGCCGGATCCGGCTTTTTTTTGTTTAGATCGACAATCAAAGTTTAAAAAACATGTTTGATTGAATGAATGTTTTAAAAAAAATGAACTATTTGAATCTTTATGACTTCAAATTTTAATATCTATATGAATTCATTTAAATTCTGCATAGATAATTGACTCAACTAAATGGGATGGATCAAATAAATTTAACTTTTCTAAATACCGATTGTTCAAATTTCTTTCATTTAAAAGACTTATGAATAGATTCAACAAAATAGCTTATAAAAGTCCACTGATGATTGCCGGTATTTACCTGCTAATTAGTTTTGTATGGATTGTCTTTTCCGACCAGCTGGTCATTTCCTATGTGAATGATCCGGTTCAGATTACGAACATTCAAACATATAAAGGATGGTTCTTCATTTCGTTCAGCGCTGTTGTGATCTTTTTACTGATTCTGAAGAGTAACAAGAGTTTTATTAATCTGTTCAACCGTCATATCTCTGCGATGAAAAAGTTTGAAGCTACATTTGAACAGGCAGCAGTTGGCATTATACATCATGATAAGCAATATAATTGGCTGCGACTGAATAAAAGAGTTTGTGAACTTCTTCAATACAGTAAATCCGAATTTTTCAAAATAGATATTAAAGATTTAGTTCATCCTGATGATCTGAATTCCGGTTTTGAATTGGATCAAAAATTGCTGGATGGTGAACTTGAATCTTATCAAGTTGAAAAAAGATACAAAAGAAAGGATGGGAGCCTGATTAATATTCTGATGTCAAAATCAGTGGCTCTGAACTCAGAGGGAGAGTTTATGTTTTTTATGGCTGTAATGGAAGATATCTCCAGGAGAAAGGATGCGGAACACAATCTCGAGCGAGCTTATCAGTTGGCTCAAATTGGTAACTGGAAATACGATTTCGTAACAAAAGAACTCTATTGGTCAAAGGAAATTAAAAAGATTCATGAGGTTGAAGAAGATTTTCAAACTGACATAGACCGGGCACTCTCATTTTTTAAAGAGGGGCATGATCGAGACAGGGTTCAGCATTTGATCGATAAGGCCACAAAAGAGAATCTACCATTTGATATTGAAGTGCAAATTGAGACTGCAAAGGGCAATATTAGGTGGGTTCGTGTCATCGGTGAAGCTGAGTTTCTGAATGGAAAATGCATTTATATTTTTGGAAGTACTCAAAATATCGACCAGCGTAAAAGAGCTCAAGAAGAGATTCGTCAGACCTATGAACGGTTTGAAAAGGTAACGGAAGCGACGAATGATGCTATTTGGGATTGGGATATCGAAGAGGATACGCTTTATTGGGGAGGTGGTTTCAAGAACCTGTTTGGATACGATATTGATAAGATTACCCCTTCCTTACGTTCCTGGACGGATCATATTCATGATGAGGATCAAGTTCGGGTGATGTCATCACTTTATGCTACAATCGAAGATACGGAGCAATCGAACTGGCAATCAGAGTACAGGTATTTGAAAAGTGATGAGTCCTTTGCCTATGTCATCGACCGTGCACTTATCATACGAAATGATGATGGCAAAGCGGTTCGTGTAATTGGTGCCATGACGGACATCTCATATCATCACGAATATGAAAAAAATCTGCAAAATTTAAATGAGATGCTCCAGAAATATACGCACGAACTGGAGATATCAAATGCCGAGTTGGAACAATTTGCGTATGTAGCTTCTCATGATCTGCAAGAACCACTCCGGATGATCTCATCCTTTATGGACTTACTGAAGATCCGATATGGGGATGTATTGGATGAAAAGGCTCACCAGTATATTTTTTATGCTCTGGATGGTGCCAAAAAAATGCGTCAGGTTATCCTCGATCTGCTTGACTATTCAAAAGTAGGCAAGAACAATGATCACCCGGAGCGAGTAGACTTGGATGAAATCGTTGATTTTGTATGTCAGATGCAGCATAAATTAATGAAGGATGAAAAGGTGAAGATAGAATATGAAGGATTACCAACCATATATTCATATCGAACACCCTTGATTCAGATTTTTCAAAACCTGATTAGTAATGCAATTAAATATTCCAATCCCAAACAAAAACCAAAAATTGTGATTAAATCAAAGGAACTGGAGAATGAGTGGCAGATCTCAGTTGAAGATAACGGAATAGGGATTGACCCCGATTATTTCGAGAAGATTTTCATCATATTTCAGCGACTGCACACTTCAGATGATAGTGATGGCACAGGAATTGGATTAACCATTGTAAAAAAGATCATTGATAATTTGGGAGGTCATATATGGGTGGAATCTGAAGAAGGGAATGGTAGTACCTTTCATTTTCGACTTCCCAAAATGGAATAATTTTAAGAAAAGTTTACCTCACAACGTGATTGGTTACTTCAATTCCAAATTAATTGATGTAGTCGTGTATATTTATCGTGTGATTTATTAACAACCGGATCATTTTTTTGCTTTTCCATGCTTTGACACGATTTTCTGCCTTTAATGCACTGGATTTTGATTCAAATGATTGGGTGTAAATTAACTTCCACGGCCTGAACTGTTTTGTAAATCCTTTGCTTTCAGAATTGTGATAAAACAATCTTCGACATGGATTACCGGATGACCCGATGTAGTAGATATCCTTTTTCTCGGATTGTATGATATACAGGTAATAAGTCATAAAAAAAGCCTCTTGTACATTTTTTGTAAAAAAAAGTGAGTACAAGAGACTTTAAATGCTCCCCGGGTAGGATTCGAACCTACGACCAATCGGTTAACAGCCGATTGCTCTGCCACTGAGCTACCGAGGATTGTGTTACTACAATAAATAAATTA
>JBBDJK010000095.1:0-18982 GCA_040879905.1 Balneolaceae bacterium
TCATGATCCTCTCTCCAAACCTCCTTCCATACTTTACCGATCTCTTTACGATAGTCTACCAAATAGGTATCACCTTCGTACTCCTTTTTAATTTCGGTGATAATCAGTTCATCTGTTTTGCCAATGATCTGTCTGTATATCTCTGCTCCCCCAATAACGAAAACCTTTTCCCGGTCTTTTAAATACTCCAGAGCCGGTTCAATTGCGCTGAATGTCTTAACAGGGTCATACGTTTTGGTTCGGCTCAGAACAACATTCTCTCTTCCGGGCAGAGGTTTTTCATTCAACTCTTCAAATACAACTCTCCCCATTAATACCGGGGCACCCATCGTCACTTTTTTAAAAAATTTAAGATCCTCACTATAATGCCATGGAAGGGTTCCATCCTTACCGATAACCAAATTCGGATCGTGGGCAACAATGATGATCAATTTCATACGGCAACAGGAAATCTAATAACCGGATAGGGATCATAACCGGATAGTTCAAAATCTTCAAATATGAGGTCGTCAACCGGTTTCTTATTGATTGTGAGTGATGGCAATGGTTTCGGCTCACGAGTTAGTTGTTCTTTCAATCCCTCCAAGTGATTCTCATAGATATGTGCATCTACTATGGTATGGGCAAAAATTCCCGGTTCAAATCCGACTTCTTGTGCTACAGCCATTGTAAGTGCTGAATAACAGGCCAGATTAAATGGAATTCCAAGTGCTATATCACCCGATCGCTGTGTAAGATGGCAGTTTAACTTACCATCAGCCACGTTAAATATGTACATCAGATGACAAGGTGGCAATCCCATCTCATTCAAAATTCCCGGATGCCATGCAGAGACGACAATACGCCGGCTGTTCGGATTTGTTTTAAGCATATGAATCGCATTCTGAACCTGATCAAATTCATCATATTGCCACGTTTTATCATCTTCTTTATTTAATTTTCTGTATGCAGAACCATCCGATGCTCTTACCATTGGAAACCTTCTCCATAATACTGGATAAATAGGCCCCACGTAACCATCTTCATCTGCCCAGGCATCCCAGATATGGATATTGTTTTCATCCCGTAACCATTTAATATGATCTTCGCCCCTCAGATACCAGAGCAACTCCATAATAACAGATCGAAAAAAAACCTTTTTTGTTGTAAGCAGCGGAAACCCTTTAGAAAGATCCACACGGTAATACTCTGCAAAATTAGACAGGGTCCTGACCCCGGTTCGGTTCTCTTTCCAAACACCGTTATCCATCACATTTTGAACCAGGTCTAAATAAGCTTTCATATACAAATTTTAATTGAATCGTTCATATTCGTTAAAGTACAACACCACTCAACAGAGCTACAGCTACAGAAAAATAGATAATAATACCGGTTGCATCCACCAGAGTCGCAACAAATGGAGCGGATGTCACTGCCGGATCAAGTCCTAATTTGGACATAATAAAAGGAAGCATGGATCCGCTCATATTCCCAAAAAGAACCACACCAATTAAACTTATCCCCACTGTCATGGCCTGCAACGTAAGTGCCATCGTGAGCGGTTCACCCCTTAGATACATCCAGAAACCGATGACAATTGTCCCCAAAATACCAATGATGCTACCGAGTAATAACCCGGACATGAACTCTTTTCTAAAAACATGAAGCCAATCTCTCATGCTGATATCATCTGTAGAAATTGCCCGGATGATCAATGTCGCCGCTTGGGAACCCGAGTTCCCCCCGCTCGATATAATCATTGGAATAAAGAGAGCCAATACAGCAGCTGCAGCTAACGTATCCTGAAAACCTGCCATTGCTGTAACTGTTAACATCTGGCCTAAAAAAAGGATAATCAGCCAACCGATTCTTTTACTAACCATATCACCCATACTGGTTTCTGAATAGGTTTTACTCAATGCGCTCATACCTGCCATCAGATGCATATCCTCTGTGGTCTCTTCCTCTGCAACATCCAACACATCATCAACCGTTACAATCCCCACGAGAATCCCTCCGGAATCCACAACAGGCAGTGCGATCCGGTCATACTTACTGAGCATTCGCACCGCTTCTTCCTGATCATCAAAAGCACTCAGTGCTTCAAAATTATTATCCATAATATCAGAAATTCTGGCCTCTGCATCTGCAACGATCAGTTGAGTAATTTTGAGATCATCAATCAGTTTTTCATCATCATCAACAACATAAATTACATTAACTGTTTCGGCTGTCCGGCCAAATTTTCGAATGTGATCGAAACTATATTCAACTGTCCAGTCTTTTCTAATCTTTACATAGTTGGTGGTCATCAAACGTCCGACACTTTCGGGCGGATAACCCAAAAGCATACGAACCTGTTTAATGCCCTCTTTATCCATTAAGCTGAATAATCTTTGGGTAAGATCCCCCGGTAACTCTTCCATGAGTGCAACTCTCTCATCAGGCTCCAGATTATTCATCACATCGCTCAACTGCTCTCTGCTGAATACTTCCAGCAATTCTATCCCTTTGGCAGTACTTAGATATGAAAAGACATCAGCAGCTTTTACTTTCTTTAAGAGTCTGAATATGACAACCGCTATTTCAGGTTCCAGTTCTTCCAGCAATTCTGCAATATCTACAGCGGGGACTTCCTGAAGAGCATCCTTGATCGTAATCCAGGCTTTGTTCTCTATAAGCTCATCCAATTCCGGTTTTAGTAGTGCTGCTGACATAAATTAGTGGGACTGGATCTGTAAAGTTAAGGATATGATTTCATACTGCTTTTAATCTTCGGGCTAATCTCATCTATGTGTCACAAAGATCAGATGGGGATAAGATATCAAAAAATGTCTTTTATTATTGTTTAAAAAAACTACTTCTTGAATGTTTTTAAAGCAGCCTTTGCTGCTTTCTGTTCAGCGTTTTTTTTACTTTTAGCACTTCCTTCACCATATTTTTTTTCACCTATATATACGGCCACTTGAAATGTTTTATCGTGTCCCGGGCCCTTTTCGGATAAGACTACATATCTGGGTAGTTCAAGCTTTTCCGATTGAGAATATTCCATTAATAAACTTTTATGGTTATCGATTTTAGTAACGATATCATTAAAGTCTATATAATTAATAAGATGATTGTGAACAAATTTATAGGCTTCACGGTATCCTTTGGATATGTAAATCGCCGCCGTCAGGGCTTCATACACATCAGATAATACACTTTTGGATGTCTCAATCCCTTGGCCTGCCGCTCTGTCACCAACAACTAAAAATTGACTTAGTTTTAATTTTAAGGCCAATTCATACAGTGTATCACCCCTTACAATTTTCGCCCTCAGTTTGGTCAAAAAACCCTCATTCTCTTCCGGATATTTTTCAAACAGGATTTCTGTAACAATTAAATCCAAAACCGAATCACCCAAAAACTCAAGTCTTTCATACGTTTCGAATGAATTATACTTATCGTTATCAACTGTTGAACGATGTCTTAGAGCCCTTTTGAAAAGAGTGGAGTGAGCTGGTGGAATGGTAAATCCCAATATGGTCTCTAAGTCATTAAGTTGACTACCCGACTCGTGGTTCACAGAAACCGAATCCCCCCGGAACCATTTTTTGAGCCGTCCGATCATAATCTATTTTTTGAATTTCTTAAAGACCAGTGTTGTGTTATGTCCCCCAAACCCAAAAGCATTATTCAATGCATACGTGATATCGCGTTCAACGGGTTTATTAGGTGTATAATTTAAATCGCACTCCGGATCCGGTGTTTCCTGATTAATTGTCGGAGGAATCATACTATGATAAATGGCAAGCACAGTAGCTAGTGATTCAGCAGCGCCTGCAGCTCCGAGCATGTGGCCGGTCATCGATTTGGTAGAGTTTAAATTGATCTTATAAGCGTGCTCTCCAAATACTTTTTTAATTGAATTTGTTTCTGCAATATCACCCAGGGTTGTTGACGTTCCATGCATATTGATATGCTGTACATCCTCCGGTTGAATACCTGCCATTTCAAGTGCACCGTTTAGAGATAAACGAACACCGTTACCATCCGGATCAGGAGCTGTAATATGATGTGCATCCGCAGAAAATCCGTAACCGACGATTTCACCATAAATACGTGCCCCACGTTCTAAAGCAGAGTCCAGAGACTCCAGAAAAAACATAGTAGCTCCTTCACCCAGCACAAAACCATCACGATCTTTATCGAATGGACGAGAGGCTTTTTCCGGTTCATCATTTCTTCGGGAAAGTGCCCTCATTGATGAGAATCCGGCTACACCTATTCTCCATACAGGGGCTTCGGTTCCACCGCAAAGCATCATATCTGACGTACCAAATCGTATTGAATCAAATGCCAATCCGATATTGTGAGAACCTGTGGCACAGGCAGAAACAACACAAAAATTCGGGCCTCTGAATCCATATTTTATGGAAATCTGTCCGGCCGGCATATCGGGTATCAACATCGGGATAAAAAAGGGATTAACCCCTCTTGAACCATTTTCATGAAGGGAGATAGACTGTTCATAAAACGTTGTCATACCACCGATTCCTGTTCCGATCATCACTCCGATACGATCTTTATTGACGTTATCCAGATCAATTTTACTGTCAGTTATCGCTTCATCTGCAGTAATAAGCGCGTATTGTGTGACCGGATCCATCCGCCTGGCTTCTTTACGATCAAAGTAATTTGTTGCATCGTAGTTTTCCAATTGGCCTGCAAACTTGGTAGGTAAGTCACTGGTGTCAAAATGTGTAATGGGACGCACCCCACTCTTCCCGGCAATTAAGCCGTTCCAAAATTCAGGAGCGGTTTTTCCAATGGGTGTTAGTGCACCTATTCCAGTAACTACTACTCTTCTTCCGGTCATATTTACGATCTTAAGGTATGTGTACTTTTGAAATGGTTACTAAGATTTGCCCTGAATATACTTGACGGCATCCCCTACAGTTGCAATATTTTCAGCATCTTCGTCAGGAATACTCATGTCAAACTCCTTTTCGAATTCCATGATCAGTTCAACAGTATCAAGTGAATCTGCACCGAGATCATTTGTGAAGTTAGCTGCTGCTACAACTTCTGATTCATCGACACCTAATTTATCTACAATAATTGATTTTACTTTAGCTTCTACGTCTTGTGACATATTTTAGACCTTTGTTTAATTATGGGTTTATATACTTTTTTGAAAAATTTCTATTGTGAAAATACAACATCTCGGTAAATATAACACGCTAATGCTTATGATAGCAAAGTTTTTGAATCACATTGCCATTCCACCGTCAACTCTTATTACTTCACCTGTAATATAAGAGCTTAAATCGGATGCAAGAAAGGCTACAGTATCGGCAACTTCATCAGGTTCTCCTGCTCTTCCGAGTGGAGTTTCTGCTTTTATTCCATCCAACACTTTTTCGTCCAGCTCACCTGTCATCTCTGTTGTGATATATCCCGGTGCGATTACGTTAGCGCGAATATTACGACTGGCCAGCTCTTTTGCAAACGATTTGGTAAATCCAATAATTCCCGCTTTGGATGCTGCATAATTACTCTGTCCGGCGTTCCCGGAGATTCCCACAACCGAACTGATATTAATGACAGAACCGCCTCTTGCCCGCATCATCGGTTTGGCAACAGCTTTACTATAGTTAAATATACTTTTCAGATTTGTGTTTATGACGTCGTCCCACGCTTTTTCATCCATCCGAAGCAACAAGTTATCCTTGGTAATACCTGCATTATTGACAAGTACATCGAGACTTCCCCATTCAAGGACAATCTCTGAAACAACCTCATCAGCTCTGTCAAATTCAACAGCATCTGCCTGAAATGCCAACCCTTTTACACCCATCTTCTGAATTTCTTTTACCACACCCTCAGCAGCTTCGGCCGAACGGGCATAGGTAATGGCTACATTTGCTCCATACTGAGCCAATTTTAATGCAATGGCTTTACCAATACCGCGACTTCCGCCTGTTACAAGGCAATTTTTATCTTTAAGATTCATATCTGTTCCGTAATTATTCTTCTCCTTCAATGGTAACATTAGGTACCGTTCGTTTTACCAAACCCTGCAAAACGTTACCCGGCCCCACCTCAATAAAATGAGTTACACCGTCTTTTTCCATTTTTTTTAATATTTGTGTCCATTTAACCGGACTTACAAGTTGATGTAACAAATTTTCTTTGATCTTTATCGCATCAGTTGATGACTCAGCGGTATAATTGCTGTAAACCGGGCAGATTGGTGTTTTAAACTCTATCTCATCAAGTCTACCCTTCAAGGCATCAAATGCAGGTTTCATCAAAGGCGAGTGAAAAGCTCCACTCACAGGCAACAATTTAGCAAGACGACAACCATTCTCTTTGGCTAAATCAACTGCTTTTTGCACCGCATCAACATCACCGGAAATGACAAGTTGGCCCGGACAGTTATAATTTGCGGGAACAACCGGCTTCTGAATTATTTGCGTCGCCTCCAAACAGATCTGATCCACCAATTCATCATCGAGGCCAATCAGAGCGGCCATTGTACCGGGATTCACATCGCCTGCATTCTGCATCAATTTCCCCCTTAAAGAGACGAGTGAAAGAGCCGTTTCAAAATCCAATACGCCACTTGCAGTCAGTGCAGAAAATTCACCCAGACTGTGGCCTGCAACTACATCCGGTTGAATATCCAGCAATCTGAAAAGGGCTACAGAGTGTACGAAAATTGCCGGCTGTGTAAATTCGGTTTGTGTCAGTTTCTCAACGGGTCCGTTAAACATGATCTCACTAAGTGAATATCCCAACAGATTGTCGGCTTGTTCAACAAGTTTTTTAAATATATCATGGGATTCAAAATGTTTAGCTCCCATTCCCACTTTCTGAGATCCCTGACCCGGAAAAAGTATCGCTTTCATGATCTAATAACCCCATTTAAGATAAGTAGCACCCCATGTGAGTCCACCACCAAATGCAGCCAATATCACATTGTCACCTTCATTCAATTTGTCCTTCCAGTCGTATAGACAGAGAGGAATGGTCGCTGCTGTGGTGTTTCCATAATTTTCAATATTGATCATCACTTTCTCAGGATCAAGCCCCATTCTTTTTGCTGTGGCACCGATGATTCTCAGATTTGCCTGATGTGGTACCAACCATGCAATATCATCCCCTGTCAAATTATTTCGCTCCATTATTTCAAGTGATACATCCGCCATGCCCTGGGTCGCTTTTTTAAAAACAACACGTCCATCTTGTCTGAGATAATGCAATTTATTCTGAACTGTCTCCACGGTTGCCGGGTTCAAACTTCCTCCGGCCGGTTGATATAAACTGCACTCTTCATCGCCATCAATGTGATGAACAAAATCAATGATCCCACCCACTTCTGTCTCTTCGAGTACTACAGCCCCTGCTGCATCACCAAACAGAATACAGGTCGTTCTGTCCGTATAATCAACGATTGAACTCATTTTATCGGCACCAATCACCAAAACTTTTTTGGCCCGTCCCGATTCAATCATCATTGAACCTGTAGATAATGAGAAGAGGAATCCGGAACATGCAGCTGACACGTCAAATCCCCATGCATTCACTGCCCCAATTTGTTTCTGCACCAAAGCTGCAGTGGCCGGGAAAAAATAATCAGGTGTCACAGTACCTACAACGATTACATCTATTTCAGAGGCATCTACACCGGCATCCTCAAGAGCTTCCTTTGCAGCTTGTGATCCCATAAAAGCAGTAGCTTTTTCGGGATCTTTCAAAATTCTGCGTTCAGAAATTCCTGTTCTGGACCGAATCCATTCATCATTGGTTTCGACCATCGTTTCCAACTCTTTATTTGTCAGGATATAATCAGGCAGATATCGTCCAACACCCGTAATCTTTGCTCTTTTAAGACTCATTTATAATAGATTAGTTATTAAGAGACAAAACAATCTTATGATTTATTTCATGTTTCACGCATTCAGATGCGTTTTTGATCATATTTTTAATAGCCAGGACTGAACTCCCACCATGTCCCACCAGGCTTGTACCGTTAACACCTAAAAAAGGTACTCCACCAACATGTTCATAATTGAATGAGTTCATGGTTTCCGCAATGATTCTAAAGACTAATTTCTGGGACGATTCATCTATATTTTGCTTATTCATTGTCTCAAGCAGCATATATTTCAAAATTTCCGGAATACTCTCACCATATTTTAGCAGAACATTACCTGTAACCCCATCCGTCAGATAAATATTGGCTTTACCATACAAAATATCTTTACCTTCAATATTGCCTGTAAAATTTTCGAGGTTTAAAAGGCTGTTATAAGCTTCTTTCAGCAGATCCGTGCCTTTTTCCGGTTCTTCACCAACATTGAGCAGGCCAACTGTTGGTTTTTTAATCCCCATAATTTCAGAAGCAAAAATCTGACTCATCTTTGCAAACTGCACGTACATTTCAGGTTTAAGTTCCAGATTTGCACCCGCATCAACCAACAGACTTATCCCTTTTATAGTCGGAAATGCAGTGGCTATGGTAGGTCTTAACACACCTTCAAGTTTTCCAAGAAGAAATATGGATGCAGCAAGAAGTGCACCGGTATTTCCCGCACTTACAAAAGCTGAACAATCACCTTGTTTTAGAGCTGAAATACCATATACGATGGATGAGTTCCTTTTTGATTTAACGGCTGATGCAGGTGATTCATTCATACCGATGATTTCAGGTGCATGCAGAACATGAACCCTGTTTGAATCGTACTCCAATGAATTCAACTCCTTTTCAATCAGATCCTTAGGCCCTGTAAGAAGAACCGCTAAATCACTGAACTCTTTGGTCGCTTCAACGGCACCTTTTACCGGATTTCCCGGATAAAAGTCTCCGCCAACTGCATCAACTGCAATCAACATGTTAATCGATTTAGGTTAATTGGAAACGTTTATTACCTGTCTTCCCCTATAATATCCGCATTCCATACATACATGGTGATACCGATGCATCGCACCGCAGTTTGAACACTCAGTAAGCGGTGTATCTGAAAGTGCGTGGTGTGATCGCCTTTTATTTTTACGGGCTTTCGAGGTTTTTCGTTTTGGATGTGCCATTATTTTGTTTTTATATAGTTTACTTCAGTTTTTTTAATGCAGACCACCTGGGATCAATGTCATCACCCTTGTTAGCATTATCACTAAATTTTTGAGTTTCATATTCAACGGGATTTCCATCTTCGTCCAAAAAATCCGGATGAATTTTCCGAATAGGTACTTTCAGCATGATTGTGTCAATTACCTCTTTAGAGATATCGACTTTAAAATCCAAAGCCTGTATCTGACGTATTGCACCTTTATCTGTTTCTGAATCATCAACAGGATTCGGGTCAAAATGAACGTGATATGATCCCTCAATGTCCTCTTCAAATGCTCTGAGCGATCGGTCACATATCAATTCAGCTTTTGCAACCAGATTAAACGTTACATCTACAAAATGATTTGTTTTATAGAAGTTGACATCTACCTTCGCTTCTAAAAAACGAACCTCATTCTCAAGAATCAAATCCTCTTTCGTTAGATCAACAGTACGTTTACTTTGACCCTCCGGTATTTCTTGTAAATGAAATGTAAGCTTTTCTGTTTCCACAATAGCTCCCAAAAATAGAAAGAACTCTTTTTTTATGCAATTTAATTAAATAAACCGAACAATCTTTGTTCGACCATTTCATTTATTTTGAGCAGGTCTTCAGTATTGTTTACAAAATCGAGGTCATCTGTGTCTATGATCAATTTTTCATGTTCATAATTCTCAATCCACTCTTCATATAAACGATTTAATCGTTCTAAATACTCAATTCTAATCGTGTTTTCATACTCTCTTCCCCGTTGCTGAATCTGTCTCACGAGAGTGGGAACCTCTGCACGCAAATAAATGAGCAGATCCGGGGCTTTTAGGTATGTGGCCATCTCATCAAAAAGTGAACAGTAATTATGATAATCTCTGTCGCTCATCAAACCCATCTCGTGAAGATTTTTTGCAAAGATTTCAACATCTTCATAGATCGTACGGTCCTGTATCAATGAATAATCAAGATCTAACAATTTTTTTTGATGCTGGAAACGACTGGATAGGAAATAGATCTGTAAATTAAAACTCCATCGCCTCATATCTTCATAAAAATCTGACAAATACGGATTATCATCAACCGATTCAAAATAGGTCTTCCACCCAAATCGTTTACCCAGCAATGTTGTCAGTGAAGATTTACCTGCACCAATATTACCTGCAATGGCGATATATTTCTTTTCACTCTTATCCGTCATGTTAATTCCCCTTTCCAAGTAGACTGTACATCGCTTTTTTGTAATCCTCAACTCCCGGCTGATTGAATGGGTTCACATCCAGCATATACACATATACTGCTGTAAAAAGCTCATAAAAGTAGATCAATTCACCCAGATTTTGCGCATTTAATTTATCGATCACAACCGTACATACCGGTACCCCACCTTCTGTATGTGCCTGTATCGTACCTTCTAATGCACTTCGGTTGATCTCATGAAATGATTTGCTCTCGAGATAATTTAATTGGTCAACATCATCCGATTCACCTCTGTTTACTTTCAGATCGGAGAATGGGTTTTTTACAACCAGCAATGTTTCAAAAATATTTCTCTGACCATCCTGAATCAACTGTCCTACACTATGCAGGTCTGTTGAAAAACCCGCCAATGCTGGATATAATCCTTTTCCGTCTTTGCCTTCACTCTCTCCGAGAAGTTGTTGTATCCACGCCGTTATACCAATTAACTCAGGTTCAAATGATCCGAGAACATCGACTGCATATCCTTTTTGATGCATCAGATACCTGATTGCAGCGTACTTCAGTATGTCTTCACGATCCTTTTGCTCTTTTTCATATATGGAAACGGCACCATAAAAGAGGGTTCGAATATCAATCCCGGCAACAGCAATTGGGAACAAACCAACAGGTGTAAGTACTGAAAATCTTCCGCCAACATCATCCGGAATCACATATTTTTTATATCCTTCAGATTGGATAATCTTATTTAAAACCCCACCCTTAGGACCGGTTGTAGCGATAATTCTTTTATTGGCATCTTCGAATTTTTGATGCATCCACGAACGTAACATTCTGAATGCCAATGCTGTTTCGAGAGTTGTCCCCGATTTGGATATGACGTTCAGATATACGCTTTTCAATTCACCATCTTCATTGGGTGCATCCAGATATTCAATGAGTTCTTTCAGGTACTTACCACTCATTTGATGTCCGGCATAGATGATCTCCGGTCCGTTTGACCGAAAGTTCGGGTTCAGGGCTTTAATTACAGCCATTGCGCCGGTATATGATCCCCCAATACCACATACGATCAGGATATCAGCATCATCACGAATCTTTTCAGCGTGTTCAGCCAACTCTTCAAGTTCAGCATCATTCGGTTCAGCAAGTATCCGCCTCCAGCCTAACCATTCACTCCCTTTTCCTGTTCCTTGAGCGGCCTCTTGATATTTTTTTTCAGCAAGTACCATTGCATCAGAGAACTCTTTCTCCCCAATAAAACGACTCAGTTGATCTACATCTATAGTTATCATAAAATTCTTATTACCTTAAAATTCTTGCCATTTTTAAAAGATCAAAATTGATTTTTTTTATCTTTCCAAAAGTTTCTTGAATAGGTGTAATAATGCATTCATTATTGATCACACCTACCATCACTTTACTTTCACCATTTTGAATGGCTTTAACAGCCTCAAATCCAAGTCGACTTGCCAATACCCTGTCATGTGCAGTTGGCGAACCTCCACGTTGTATATGACCCAGTATACAAACCCTCATATCATACTTACCAAAGTCTTTTTCCAGTTTGCTACCTATCTGAACGGCACCACCTGTCGATTCACCCTCCGCAATCACAACAAGTGTGCTTCTGCTTTTTGTTTTCATGATCTCATTGAGATTCATTTTAATCTCACCAATCCTTTTTAGTCCTTCAGGTAGTATGATCATCTCTGCTCCACTTGCAATTCCCGTTTCAAGAGCTATGAAACCTGCATGCCGTCCCATTACTTCAACAAGAAATAGTCGCTCATGAGCATCCGCAGTATCTCGAATTTTATCGATTCCCTCCATGGCCGTATTTAGAGCCGTATCATATCCAATTGTCTCATCACTGCCAACGAGGTCATTATCGATTGTTGCCGGTACACCTACCACATTGATACCGTGTTCATCTGCCAGGATAGTTGCACCTCTGAAGGTGCCATCACCACCTATAGCAACCAGCGCATCCGCTCCAATTTTTTTTAAATGACGGGCTGCTTTTGCACGACCCTCCGGTGTCATGAACTCCTCAGAACGCGCCGTTTTAAGTATGGTGCCACCTCTTTGGATAATTCCGGATACATCATTGTTCTCAAGTTCAATAAAATCCCCTTTTATCAGGCCTCGGTAACCGAACATTACACCCGTGGCTTTATATCCAAAATGTGCGGCAGACCGAACAGAAGCTCGCACAGCAGCATTCATTCCCGGCGAATCCCCCCCACTTGTTAGAATGGCTAATTTTTTCAATTTTTACCTAAGTTTTCTTTTAATTTATCTCAAAAAATTAGAACCTTTTAATCCTATGCGTTCGTATATCATTTTGGTTGGCTATTTATTTCAAAAGAGATTTAAACGAGACAATAAATTGTTACGTTAACAACAAAATCTATAGAATGATTAACCAACTATCGATAAACTAATCACAAGGCCTGCATTGCGCAAATAATTAATCAGCATTATTTGTATTTTCTCAAATATTTTAATTTAAATTTCCGAAATGAGCCAAGAGGTTCTAATAGAAACAAAACCTGAGATCTCTCAAAAGGTATCCTTGAAGGAGATTACCCAACCTGTTCAGGAAGATCTGAAAGTATTTAGAAAATTTTTCAAGGAAGAGATCAGGAGCGATGTATTTCTTCTGGACCAGATCATTGGATATCTGCTTCGACAAAAAGGTAAAGAGATTCGTCCGACATTGGTCTTTATGACTGCAAGAATGTTCGGAGACATCGACAAACGTAGTTTTGTAGCCGCTACTATGATCGAACTACTTCATACGGCTACACTTATTCATGATGACGTAGTCGATGAATCAGATAAACGAAGATCCTTCCTGAGTATCAATAAAATCTGGCGGAATAAAGCCGGAGTACTTCTCGGAGACTTTCTGCTATCAAAGGGTTTATTAATTGCACTCGATTATAAAGAGTATCAGTTGTTGCATGTTTTATCGGACGCTGTACGACTGATGAGTGAAGGTGAGCTGCGTCAGCTTAAAACGTCGAACCTATTTAATATGACTGAAGAGCGTTATTTTCAGATCATTTCAGAAAAAACGGCCAGCCTGATCTCTGCTTGTTGCCAATGTGGTGCAATAGCTACAACCGATGATGAATCGGTGATTGAAGCGATGAAAGAGATTGGCTTTAAAATCGGTATCGCTTTTCAAATTAAAGATGATCTGTTCGACTACGGACTGGATGATATTGGGAAACCAACCCGCAACGACATCAAGGAGAGAAAAGTGACCCTTCCTCTTATCCATGCACTTGAAAAAGCTTCAAAAAAGGATCAGCTCCGAATCAGAAGATTGATGCGAAAGCGGAAAAAAAGTTCAAAAGAAATCGATCAAATAGTTTCTTTTGTAAATGAAAACAATGGGTTAAAATCCGCTGAAGAAAAAATGATCAGCTACACACAATCTGCTATCGATCAACTAAAGTCTCTGCCCGTTGTAAACGGTTATGAAGATTTTGCAGCACTGGTGGATTTTATTGTGACCCGTAAAAACTAAGACTTTTATTGATGCAGCAACTTTTTATTTCTGATGCTCATCTTGGTGCACAATCCAATCCCGATAATGATCAACTTGAGAATGAATTGATCCGAATTGTCGATTACTGTGAAAAAAACCGGATCATGATTCACATATTGGGTGATCTTTTTGACTACTGGATGGAGTTTCAGAACTACACACCGCCTCTTGGCAGACGTTTACTTGAAAGATTTAGTGAACTCCATAAAAAACAGAATCCGGGTTATTTTATTACGGGTAATCACGACTTCTGGACAACGGGTCATTTTAAAAACTGCGGTTTTCATGTAAATCATGAATCCGTATTGATGAGGTTTGATAAAATAGAGATTCTTCTTTTGCACGGGGACGGATTGGATAGTCCTGATATGTACCTCCCCCGGCCTTTACTCCATAAAGTTTTGCGGCATCCCCGTTTTATTTCGCTTTTCCAATTTATTTTTAATGGTAAATCAGGAAACCATCTGATGAAAACTTTTTCAGAATTCACCAGAAATAACTCGGATTTGAATACAGAAAAACTGACTAATTGGGCCCTAAAGGTACTGACTCAACAACCCATTGATTATATTATCACCGGTCATGACCATGTGCCAAGAATGGAAACATTTTCTGGTGGAACGTATATAAATACGGGTGCCTACTATCTTCACAGAACCGCAGTCATCTATAACAATGGCAGCTTTGAACTCGTTACTTGGAATGACGAACTTCAACTTTTTGAACCCATGACAAAACCGATATAATTTTCAAAGCCCGATGAGTAAAAAAGATCAAAATGTTGATATGACAAGATACTTCAGTGATCCTGAATATCGTAAGGAGATTGCAGCCAGTCGAAAGAGAAAGTACGGAATCCTGTTTAATAAAAAGGTTTGGATACCCGCACTGACTGTTTTTCTACTGTTCACAATATCGATATTTTTATATGTTGCATATCTCTATCAGGGATTACCATCCATTCAAGAACTTGAAAATCCAAAATCAGCCATTGCCTCAGAAGTCAGAAGTCGTGATGGTGTCATAATTGATCGTTATTACATCGAAAACAGAACATATATTTCAATTGACGACATTTCACCAAACGTCATTAATGCTCTGATTGCAACTGAAGATCATCGGTTTTTTAACCATTGGGGTGTTGACTCTCAAAGTTTGATGCGATTGCCTTATTACTGGGTCAGACAACAGATGCACGGAGGATCTACAATTAGTCAACAGCTTGCCAGAAATCTCTATCGTAATATCGGATTTGACGTATCCATTGTCACTCGCAAACTGCGCGAAATGATTACGGCAGTTCAGATTGAACAGAACTATACCAAGCAGGAAATTATTGAGATGTATCTGAATACAGTTGAATTCAGCAATAGTGCATTTGGTATAGAATCAGCATCCAGAACGCATTACAATAAAACAGCTGACGACCTCACAATTACGGAGGCTGCCACACTGATAGGGCAACTGCAAGCCGTTTATGCGTATAATCCGCGAATCAATCCGGATAGAGCCAAGACCAGAAGAAATATCGTACTGCAACAATTGCACAATCGGGGTTTTATCACAGAAGATATTTACCATAGCCTGAGTGAAGATGATATAGTACTTAATTATCAACCTCCTTCAAGGTCGGGTCGGGAAAGTCGTTATTTCGGTGAATATATCCGTCAACAAGTGATCGATTGGGTTGATGAAAACGGTTATGATCTCTATTCGGATGGGCTTGTTATCTATACAACCATTGACTCCCACTTGCAACGACACGCTGAAAGGGCTGTAACGACAAAATTACAGGAATTTCAACAGATCTTTCAAAGAGAGTGGACCACGCCCGGTGGTTCCTACATGGATAAGCTTTGGGATAAATATCCACAATTTCTTCGTGACTATATCCGGGAGACTGACCGATACAGAAATGGATTTTCAAATTATAATACAAATCAAGAATCTGTCGTATTTGAAAATCTTATGGCTGATGAAGCTTATTTGGACTCTTTGAAAAGATCTAAAACAAAATTGCAGGGAAGTTTTACAGCCATTGACCCAAATAATGGACACATCCTGGCCTGGGTTGGAGGTATAGATTACGGCGCCCAACAATTTGATCATGTTCATCAATCCAGACGGCAGGCAGGATCAACTTTCAAACCCTTTGTTTACGCAGTTGCAATCGACAACGGATATATGCCTTATCACAAGTTTTCGAAATTCCCTATCAGTTTTATTGAATCGAGTGGAAGAATGTGGAATCCGAAGGACCCAACCGTACCGAGCGGACCTGAAATGGTACCACTCAGACAAGGAATTGCAAGGAGTTTAAACAATGTAACGATTCGGTTGTTGCCTGAAATCGCCGGTGCACCGGGAACAAACCGGGCTGCCGACCTTCAACCTGCAGCCAATATGATCCGCAATATGGCATCCAATCTGGGAATTGATATGAGTCGCACACCCGCTTACCCTTCCATTGCACTCGGAACGGCCGAAGTAACTCTTTTGGAACTGGTAAGTGCATACACAACATTTGTAAACCAAGGCGTTCACATTGACCCGATCGCAATCACAAGGATTGAAGACAAAGAGGGGAATGTACTGGTTGAGTATTTTCCGGAATATAGCCAGGAGGCCATTAGTCCGGAAACAGCTTACATAATGCTCGATATGATGCGTGGTGTAATACGTGGCGGTGACGGTTATCATGGTACAGGTGTAAGGCTGCGGAATGTATATAATGTACAACAAGATGTCGCCGGTAAAACCGGTACAACTCAGAATAGTGCAGACAATTGGTTCGTCGCCATGATGCCTCATATCGTTATGGGTTCATGGGTAGGTGGCGAAGATCGACGTATTCGTTTCCCAACCGATAACCCAAACAGTATCGGGCAGGGTGCCAGAACGGCACTTCCGATTGTCGGTGAATTTATTCAGAACGCAAGCTCAGATCCGGATACTCACTGGAGTTACGAAGGATTTACTCCACCACCCGGATTTGTAATGCCGCAAGATCCAACCATCCCTGTAGATGATCGTGACTCCCGACGGGGACGTATTGGCTGGTAATAAATTTTTCAAACAATTTTTCAAAAACAGTTCTATTTTGCCCTCAATAACTGCTATATTCCCTTCCTTATAAACATTGACATTCCGCGCAACCGGCGGTAATTTATACCGCATTAAAAATTCTTAAAATTTATGTTAGAACAATACTTCCCGATTTTTGTCTTATTGGGTGTTGCAGTCATACTTGCTTTAATGTTCATGACTCTTTCAAGAGTTTTAGGCCCATTTAGACCTAACAAGACAAAATTAAAACCTTATGAAAGTGGAATGGATCCCGTGGGAGAGGCTAAAGACAGATACTCCATTGCGTTTTATTTGGTTGCCATGGAATTCATCGTTTTTGATCTTGAAGTTGTCTTTTTATATCCCTGGGCTGTTCGATTTATGGAACATGGTACAGGAACGTTTGTAGCAATGGTTGTATTTATCCTGATACTATTTATTGGACTGATCTACACTCTTAAAAAGGGAACTCTTGATTGGGACATGAAAAAACTGAAATATGAGGCATTAACAGATTAATTATGGGTTTAGAAAGTGCATTAGGTCAGGGTTTTCTGACAACTAAAATGGATACACTGGTAAATTGGGCAAGGTCAAATGCGGCATGGCCAATGCCAATGGGCTTAGCTTGTTGTGCGATTGAGATGATGGCTTTTGCCGGGCCAAGGTATGATGCAGCTCGATTTGGGTCAGAAGTAATGAGGTTCTCTCCACGCCAGGCAGATGTAATGATTGTTGCAGGTTGGTGTACATACAAAATGTCACATGCGATCCGTAGAATTTGGGATCAAATGCCCGATCCAAAGTGGTGTATTGCAATGGGTGCTTGTGCATCCACAGGGGGTATGCATAGATGTTATGGAGTGGTTCAGGGTGTTGATAATTTCATTCCGGTTGATGCTTATATTTCCGGTTGCCCGCCGCGTCCGGATGCTGTCATTCACGCTCTCATGAAAATCCAGGATAAAATTAAATCCGAGCACTCTGTAATGCTCGATACTTAATAGTAGATTATGAGTCTAAAATTATCTGAACCTCTTCAAAATACGGTGGATAGCCTTACCGGTAAATTTGCAAAAAAAGTGATTGAAGTATATCAATCATCAGGAGATACTTTTGTCCGTATTGAAGCCGATTCTCTAATAGAAATATGCAGCTACCTGAAAGAAGAACTGCATTTCATCTACCTGAGTGATGTTTTTGGAATTGATCGATATACTTCTGATGAACGATTTGAAGTGGTATATAATTTATTGTCACTCAGAGATGTGTCCAGAATTTTTCTGAAAGTCCGTTGTAACGAAGAATCCCCGGAAGTAGAAAGTGTGGCTTCTGTATGGCCTGCAGCAAATTGGTTCGAACGAGAAGTGTTTGATATGTTTGGAGTTAACTTCAGAAATCATCCCGATTTAAGAAGAATTTACATGCCCGAAGACTTCGAATACTACCCACTTAGAAAAGAGTTTCCCCTCCTGGGAATACCAGGGTCGATCGAACTTCCCAGTACAACACCGGATACCGATTAAGAGTTTATTATGAAATTAAAAGATATTCAAAGTAAGGTAGATTCAACGTTTTTTAAGGAACATCAAAAAAAACTCTACCAAAGTCTCGAAGATAAGCATACGACAATCGAGGAGTTGGATGATGGGGATCCACTTACAACCAAGATGATCTTGAATATGGGCCCGCAACACCCGGCTACCCACGGTGTTCTGCGTCTGGTTTTACAACTGGACGGTGAAACCATCGAAAAATGTAAACTGGATATCGGTTATCTGCATAGAGGGGTAGAAAAAATTGCCGAGAACAAAACCTATCAGGAGTTCATGCCATACACAGATCGTATGGACTATCTCGCTCCCTATAACAATAACGTTGCCCTCTGTACGGCAGTTGAAAAAATTGCAAACGTTGAAGTCCCTGAACGCGCTCACTATATCCGTATGATAGGTTCTGAATTAGCCAGAATTTCATCGCACCTTTTGTGGCTGGGTACAATGGTTATGGACGCCGGTGCAATTTCATTTTTTATCTGGACTTTCAAAGAGCGGGAGAAAATCTATGATGTCATGGACCGAATTGCCGG
>JBBDJK010000095.1:19082-24255 GCA_040879905.1 Balneolaceae bacterium
GACATCAGAAAAATATCTCCTTATGCAAGATACGATCAGGTAGAATTTGAAGTTCCGACACGTCTTGAAGGTGATAATCTGGCGAGATATTATGTAAGAATGGAAGAGATGCATGAAAGCATACGGATTATCAAACAATGTATTGATAAACTACCAAAAGGCCCCATTAGAACGGATAATGCAAAACAGGCATATCCATCCAAAGATGAAGTATACTACTCGATGGAGGGTATGATTCACGATTTCATGATGACAGATACCGGTATTTGCCCACCCGAAGGTGCCGAATGTTATCACGCTGTAGAATCACCAAAAGGTGAATTGGGTTATTATATTCAAAGCGATGGAACCGGACATCCATGGAGACTTAAAATTAATGCGCCTTCTTTTACCAATTTACAAGTTCTTGAAAATATACTGGATGGTGAGATGGTTGCAGACACAGTTGTAATTATAGGGGGCGTTGACCCGGTATTAGGAGAAGCAGATAAATAAGATTATGGCATACGAATTTACTAAAGAAGACCTGAAAGAGATCGAAAAGATCAAATCACGCTATCCGGAAGTGAAACCGGCTACACTGCCGGTTCTTTGGATTGCACAAAACCGTTTTGGACACGTTGAACCGGATGTGCAAAAATTGGTTGCAAATACCCTGGGGCTACCTGAAGCACATGTCCATGGTGTCGCTACATTTTACACCCAGTATTACAAAGAGAAGAAGGGGAAATATGTTCTGGATGTCTGCACATGTCTGAGTTGTCAACTCTGTGGAGGTTACGATATACTAAACTACCTGGAAGAAAAATTGGGACTCAAAACCGGTGAGACTACTGAAGATGGAATGTTCACACTGAACCAGGTCGAATGTCTGGGTGCTTGCGGCTATGCACCGATGCTACAGGTTACAAACGACAAGTATGTGAACAACCTGACGACCGAAAAAGTGGATAAACTTGTGGAATCTCTTAAAAAGGGAGAAGAACCGGCGTACGAAAAAATTGAAATGCCTCTTCGTAAGAATAATTAGAAAATATGAGCACTGTAGATTGGAAAAATTATGAACCCGTTCTGATTCCGGACATCAAAGACCTTCATAAGATGGATGTCTACGAAAAAAATGGTGGGTATCAAGCATTTAAAAGCATCCTTACGGATAATAAGAAGTGGCCCGATCCCAAGAGTGTGGTTAGTGAAGTGAAAGAAGCGAACATTCGTGGAAGAGGCGGCGCCGGTTTTAATGCAGGCCTTAAATGGTCTTTTATGCCACCGGCTGATGGTGGGCCCAGATATCTTGCGTGTAACGGCGATGAGTCTGAACCGGGAACATTTAAAGACCGAAAAATTTTCGAATACAATCCTCATGCTTTCATTGAAGGAGCTTTAATAGCTGCTTACGCGATGGAAGTAACCACTATTTATGTATACATTCGAGGAGAATATCTCTCCTACATCCAAATGATGGAGAAAGCCATACAGGATGCTTATGAAAAGGGATATATCGGCAAAAAAATCTTGGGCAGCTCTTACAGCGTCGATTTTTATGTTCACTCCGGTGCAGGTGCTTATATATGTGGTGAAGAGACTTCCATGCTTGAATCTTTGGAAGGGAAACGTGGATACCCCAGAGTAAAACCGCCATTCCCGGCTCAAAAAGGGCTTTGGGGACGGCCTACTACGATTAACAACGTGGAAACTCTTGCTCATGTACCCAATGTGATTAATCGGGGTGCTGAATGGTTTAAGGCGATTGGAGCCCCTACTCATCCCGGTCCGATACTTTATGGGATTTCAGGACATGTCAATAAACCGGGTGTTTATGAACTTCCATCCGGTGTCCCTGTTATAGACCTGATCAATGAGGTTGCCGGTGGCGTAAAGAATGGAAAAAAATTAAAAGCAGTTATACCCGGGGGATCTTCAACTCCAATATTGAGAGCTGACCAGCTTGACGGTATTACAATGGATGCCGACTCACTTCGAACGGTTGGCTCTATGTTGGGGACAGCCGGAATGGTTGTAATGGATGAGGATACAGATATTGTAGATGTACTCTGGAGGATTTCTCATTTTTACCATCATGAATCATGTGGACAGTGCACACCATGTCGTGAAGGAACCGGATGGCTTGAAAAAATTCTCTTAAAAATTAAAAATGGCGAAGGAGAAGTGAAAGATCTGGACCTTCTTCTGGATATAACAACACAAATGGAAGGACGTACAATCTGTGCCCTTGCCGATGCTGCCGCTTGGCCTGTTCGATTTACAATTAATCGCTTCCGGGATGAGTTTGAAGCCAGATGCAAAAAATCAACCCATGCAATTGCATGATAATCATTTAGAATCAATAATCAGTATAAAATGCCTCAGGTAATTATTGACGGTCATAAATACGAATTTGAAGGCCAGCATAAACTACTCCAGTTTATTCAGGATCTGGGTAAAGAGGTTCCGTTCTTCTGTTACCACCCTTCGATGTCCATCCCTGCTAACTGCCGCCAATGTCTTGTAAAAATTGGCCAGTTTGTAAAAGACAGAGAGTCCGGTGAGTATGAATTGGACGAAAATGGCGAACGTACTATAAGGTGGTTTCCAAAATTGCAGACTGCTTGTAATTTTGATGTTGCTGATGATTTGGTCGTTCATACTCAGGAAACAGATGATCTGGTTAAAAGAGCCCAAAAAGATAACCTTGAACTGATCTTGATTAATCATCCGCTCGATTGTCCAATTTGCGATCAGGCCGGCGAATGCCCTCTTCAGATTCAAACGTATAAGTACGGACCCGAAGGAAGTCGTTTTGAGGTAAAAAAAGTACACAAACCAAAACGTGTTGTCCTTGGCCCACGTGTCATATTAGACGCAGAACGATGTATCAACTGTACCCGTTGCACACGTTTTACCAGTGAAATCAGTAAATCGGATCAGCTTACTATAACATTACGTGGCGACAAAAACTATCCGACTACCGCACCCGGAAATGTCTTTGACGATCCATATTCTATGAATACGGTCGATATATGTCCGGTTGGAGCTTTGACATCGGCTGATTTCAGATTTAAAGCCAGGGTTTGGGAAATGAATCAAACACCGGGTATTGATATCACTAACGGCAAAGGTTGTAATATCGATCTGTGGACAAGAGACAATCTGGTTCTACGAATCACTCCACGCTATAATGGAGATGTTAATGACCATTGGATGCCGGATGAAGGTCGTGAAGCCTATAAGATTTTTAATGAAAATCGAATCTCAAAACCTCTTCAAAATCTGGATGGCGAGCAGGTTCTCTCTTCATGGAACAATGCCATTGCTACTTTTATTGAAGAGATCGATCAAAGAGACATTAAAAAAATCCTGCTCCTTGGAAGCCCACATGCATCAGTAGAAGAGAATTACGCACTTCAAAAATTCACGAATTTATTGGGATTACCGGATCCTGTATTCCTGCCCCATGTTGAAAAGGGTAAAGGGGATGGATTCTTAATTACGGACGATCTTGCACCGAATGCAAACGGATGCCGTCTACTTGGAATTAAAGAGGTGGATCAAAAATCACTTAAAAAACTTGTCAGTAAAGCCACAATGGTTGTTTTGGTAAATGACCATCTGATAGACAGAAAAATTGTAAGTGAATCAGATTTGAATGGAAAATATCTGGTTTCTTTTGCTGCGAATCACTCTGAAACAACAAAACTGGCAGACCTGGTCATACCCATTACAACGGCTGTTGAACATTCAGCTTCCTATGTGAATGTTGATGGGAGGATTCAGAGAACCATTCCGGCTAAAGAGACAAAGTATTCGGATCGTCGTTTAGAAATTGAAATGTCTGAGGGAAGATTGGATAGATACGGAACCAATTTTGATAACTGGGTTACAGAAGACAATAAAATAGACTGCTTGCCACTATGGCATTTTATTTCTGAAGCAGCCGGTTCAAAAGGATTGAAACTTCATTTTGAGAATGGCCGTCAGATTATGCAAGAAATTTCGTCTTCGATCAAAAATTTTGAGAATGTAAGTTATGAATCAATGGATGATCATTCGGGTATTCAATTGCCATTGAAATCAAAGTCTGAAGCTTCTGAATCGAAATAAATTCTCTTAAATGACTCTTCTGCAACAATATAATCTTAAACTATCTAACTAACCTCACTGGGATGGCTGAAGTTACTGTAACATCGTATATCGTATTAGGGGTATCACTATTTATGCTGCTTAATTCAGCAGCACTTGCCGTATACGCTGAACGAAGAATTGCTGCATTTATTCAATATCGTGTCGGGCCCAATCGTGTCGGACCCTTAGGCCTGTTGCAGCCCATAGCAGATGTTCTTAAACTCATTATGAAGGAGGATGTTACACCAACTGCCGGCAGCAAATTTCTCCATACCATTGCGCCGGTTATACCGGTGGTAACAGCCTTAATGACGGTTGCGGTCATCCCTTTTGGCGACGGTCTTTATGCGACTGATATTAATGCCGGTGTACTTTACCTCTTAGCTGTGGCTTCATTAAGTGTTTATGGTGTAACCATTGCCGGTTGGTCCTCAAATAGTAAATATTCACTTTTAGGAGGTCTTAGAGCCGCCGCTCAAATGGTCAGTTATGAACTGCCTCTCGGAATGGCAGTCGCCTCAGTAGTGATTTTTGTCGGATCTCTGAGTGTAGTAGATATTGCAGTTGCTCAGGAAACCTGGTGGTTTGTTTTCCTGAACCCGATAGGAGCAATTATCTTCATAATTGCTGCTTTTGCGGAAAGTAACCGAACTCCTTTTGATTTGGTAGAAGCCGAACAAGAACTTGTGGGTGGATTTCACACAGAATACAGCTCCATGAAATTTGGAATGTTCTTTCTGGCAGAATATATGCACGTAGTGATCAACTCAATGCTAATGGTTACATTTTTCTTTGGCAGTTACCACCTTCCCCTTGCCGGACTCTGGTTGCCTGAGCTTTCTCCAGTCATTAAAGGAATATTGGATATTTCCGTTTTTGTCGGTAAAACAGCCTTTTTTGTATTCGTATTTATATGGGTAAGATGGACAATTCCAAGATTTAAATACAATCAGGTGATGAAATTAGGATGGTCCAGATTATTACCGATAAGTATCCTCAATTTTATTGTCATAGCTGCAATACTCTTCTTCTTTTTTAATAATTGATTGAA
>JBBDJK010000096.1:0-24172 GCA_040879905.1 Balneolaceae bacterium
TCATCTAACTCAATATGCTCACTCTTTTATAAAAAAAAAACTACTGTTATTTATTTATAAAGTTCTTCCTTTCCATTCCTTCTTTTTCCCTAAAATGAGATCCATCAATGAAACCAGGCCTAAGCGTTGAAACCATAATACGCCCAGTGGATGCGTAAATGCGTAGATAGGATTCCACTTGAACCATAGAGCGAGTATCAATCGATGCAATAAAACCAAACCAATAGATCCTATTGACAGGTAAAATAGGGCTCCATATCCTGTAGTGAGACTATAGAAGAGTGTTAAATAGGGGAGGATAAAGACAATCAGATGGATTACAGCTGCAATGATGAACAGAATCAGAGAATGGTTAAACCCGGTAAAAAAGTTTTTTCTAAAACCGTTGAACATCTCTTTTTCATTTAAATACATCCTGCAAGAAATTGAGTTTACACCATGAAACATCCGCATATTAAAACCATTTGATTTTAGTACACGGGCAAGTTCAACATCTTCAACAATTCTGTTTTTGACCGAACCGTGACCACCCATCGCAATATATGTTTTATTCTTGATGGCGATACATTGTCCGCATGCAGCCGCAAATGAATTTCGTAATTTAAGCGCAGCCCAATTAGGCATCCATCTGGGATTCCTGTAAACATAGATGGATGGCAAAATTGTTACAAGTGCATAATAGACAAGCGGAATTACACATTTCTCCCAAAATGTACCGAGTATCTGTTCCGGCCATACAGTTAGCATCTGAATATCATAATTTGTAAAAGCAGCGGAAACAGAGGATATCAGATTGGGTTTAAGTGTTGTATCGGCATCCAGAAATAGTAGAATCTGACCTTTTGCATAGTTTCCCAATTGTTGACATGCCCAGGGTTTTCCCAGCCAATCGGATGGTTTCTTTTCACCGCGATGCAGGTGAATTAAATCCGGGTATTGATCATGATAAGCTTGTACAATTTCAAAAGTACGATCTTCTGACTGATCATCCAGTACATGAACATCAAAATGATTGTATTTTTGTGTGACTATAGAATCCAAAAGCCTGCCAATGTTAACTTCTTCATTGCGGGCAGGTATACAAACAGATATCTTGACTTTGCTGTTATTTAAATCATCAGAATTCTCATTTAAGATCGGTGTCAGTTCAAATCTGTTTCTGATCAGAATAAAAGAGGTAAATATGAGATAGATCATTGCAAAGCAGAGGAGCCATAACAATGTGGTTGATAACGTCATTTATGAATTCTTTTTCGTTTTGTAGTGTTAACGTCATTCATTTTTATTCCATTCATCTATTGATATGAAAATAATATCAGACTTTATTAAAGATACTCAATCGGCTAAAATGAATCCCGGTGGTTATGAATGGTGGTATTTTGACGCAATGTCAAAAAATGGATACAGTATCGTGGTTATTTTTTATTGTGGCAATCCTTTTTCAAGGAGATATATAAACGCACTTAGAGATGATATAAACAATAATGCCGAGCAATTTCCGGCCATTAGTGTATCGGTTTACAAGGATAGTAAACCCGTTTATTACTCATTTGAAGAGACAAAACCGGAACAGGCAGAGTTCTCAAAAGTTGAACCGAAAGGCCGTGTCAGGGATTCAAGATTTAAAGGGAGCCGAAATGATGGGAATATCTTTTTTACCATTCAACTGGATCAAAAACTGATTAATGGAGATTCAATATTCGGAGAGCTTCATTTTTCATCAAATGATAATAGCCTTTCAGAAATAGTTCGAGATGGATCCGATGACCAGGAAAAGCACATTTGGAATCTGGTGATGCCAAAATGTAAGGTAAAAGGAAAACTTACTTTAAAAGGGTATCAAGAAGAAGAAATCCTATTTGACGGTGTAGGATATCACGATCATAATAGTGGCAACGAACCCATGAAAGAGAGTTTCAGACAGTGGTATTGGGGACGATATCATACAGAGAATGCAACTTTTATATACTATTTGATGGAAGGAATAGCCGGATGGGATGAAAAAGCGTGGCTGATAGAAGATGGCGGTACCATTAAACGAATGAACCAACCTGTTAAAAAAGAACAAAATAGCTTCTCACTGTTCGCATTAAAAAATGCCAGAACTTTATCTTTTGAATCGGGTCATGACAAGATTTTTTTACAACTTGATAAATGTACGGATAATGGTCCCTTTTATTTAAGGTATCAGGGGAATTTAATCATCAAGAGTGGTGATCAGATCGAAACGGCTACAGGTATTTCAGAGTATATTTTTCCATCCAGAATAAATAATCGAGTATTCTGGCCATTGGTCAATATGAGGATCAGTTATCCCGGTGAACAGCATTGGGTTCAGAAGAGTCCGGTTCTGTACAGGTGGACATGGTGACTTATATAATAGATGGCGGGAAGGTACTGCTACTGCTAAAAAAGATTTCAGCCGATGGCTTTTGAGATACGATCTGTTAATGCAGATGTGAATTGGGAGTCCATGATTCCGGACATCGATTCAATCAAAATGTGATTATACCCGAGGTGATCAGCTCTTCTAAAATGGTCATAAAGATTTTTGGCAAACCGTTCATAATCCCCATTATAGCAGGTTACATTCTCAGCTTGAATTGAAAATTGATCTGAGTGAAAAATGTAATAGCTTCTTTTATCGAACGCTGTTGGAACATGATTTAACCAAGATACAGATGCAATGGGTTTGTAGTGAGAAAATCGGGTTCCGGGGCTTTTTTTCAGATTATCAAACGTCACAGCATGATCTGCTACAGAGATTCCCGTATCTTTGAAAATCATATCAGCTGTAATGGAGCCGGGTCTCAGAATTACAGGTATATTGCCGGTTAAATCGATTACAGTCGATTCAAGTCCAATTCTGCATGGCCCACCGTCAAGAACGGGGACGGATTCATCAAAATCATCCAGTACATGATCAGCTTTTGTCGGGCTGGGCCGTCCCGATATATTAGCGCTTGGAGCGGTTAACGGGGAAGTTTGTTTGATCAGGGATTGAGTGAGTGGATGGTCGGGAAGTCGAATGGCAACGGTATTGAGTCCGGCAGTCACCATATCCGGAATATGGCTCCGTTTTTTAAAAACCATGGTAAGAGGACCCGGCCAGTAGGCCGTTGCCAATCGAATCGCGTCATCCGAAATTTCCGATGACAAACTATTCAATTGATCCATTGAGCAGATATGAACGATTAATGGATTATCAGCGGGCCGTTTCTTCAGCCGGAATGTTTTTTCCACTGCATGGATATTCAATGCATCAGCAGCAAGGCCGTAGACAGTTTCAGTCGGGATGGCAACCACTTCGCCTGATTTGATCAATTCTACAGCTATTTCCAGTGAGACGATCATACTTCCTGAAGGTCAGATTGTTTTTTTTTGTGTAACTGAACCAGAAAATCAATTAAATCATCCATATCCTGAATTCGGTTAATTATGCAGGTTACTGTTTCATTTTTTTGAATGATTTGGCCGGGAACCTGATCGTTATTTTCGATCTGTTTCAAAATTAATTGAAAGAGCCCGCTTTCATAAAAATAGGTACCCATATCAGAACTATTTTTGGGACAAACAAGCCATGCCCTGTTGGATCGGACGGTTACTTTGGTAAGATAGAGCCTTGAAGCCAGCAGTTTTATTTTGGCTGCTTTAATGAGATTTTCCCCGCTTTCCGGAACTGCACCGAATCGATCCAGGAGCTCATTTTGCCATTCCATAATTTGTTCCATGGAATCAGCTTCAGAGAGTTTTCTATAGAGGTTTAAACGTTCCACATTATCGTTTACGTAATGATTGTCCAGATAGGCAGATTCATCAAACTCCACTTTTGTTTCCGGATAGTTCATTACGCGTTTTTCATTTTCAAAGAGAGAGTTATACTCATTCTCTTTCAACTCCCTGACGGCATCATCCAGTATTTTCGTGTAGAGTTCAAATCCGATATCTGAAATATAACCACTCTGTTCAGCACCCAAAATATCACCTGCACCCCGAATATCGAGGTCACGCATGGCAATATTAAATCCGGAACCCAGATCGGAAAACTCTTCAAGTGCCGTAAGTCTTTTTCGTGCTTCCGGTGACAATTTCCTTAATTCCGGAGTAATCAGATAGCAATAAGCTTTACGATTAGACCTGCCCACCCGGCCTCTTAACTGATGCAGTTCTGAAAGCCCGAACTGGTTCGCGTTGTTGATGATAATCGTATTGGCATTAGCGATGTCGATTCCATTTTCAACGATATTTGTAGAGATCAATACGTCAAATTTGTTCAGATAAAAATCCTGAATTATTTTTTCCAGTGTTGCAGGCGCCATTTGGCCGTGAGCGTGGCGTACTCTAATATCGGGCACCAACTCCCGAATCATGGATGCGACTTCTTCAATATTTTTGACACGGTTATGAATAAAAAAGACCTGACCGCCGCGTGAAATCTCCTGAATGATCGCATCTCTGATCAGGAAAGCATCAAAACTATGGATTTCTGTGTAAACAGGTTGCCGGTTGAGTGGTGGCGTGTTAATAATACTCAGGTCACGTGCGCCCATTAGAGAGAACTGTAGAGTCCTGGGGATTGGTGTGGCTGTTAGTGTTAACACATCGACAGATGCCCTGAAGGTTTTCAGTTTCTCTTTCATTGTTACACCAAATCGTTGCTCTTCATCAATAATCATTAGGCCGAGGTCCCTAAAGTGTACATCATTTGAGACAATTCGGTGAGTACCGATTAAAATATCAACTTTTCCTTCTTTGAGTCTTTTCAAAATAATTTTCTGTTCAGCTTTTGATCTGAAGCGGGAAATGACTTCTACTTCAACCGGGAAATCTTTCATTCGTTTTTCAAACGTTTTGAAATGTTGATCGGCGAGGATCGTAGTGGGAACCAATATAGCGACCTGTTTTTGACTCATCACAGCTTTAAAAGCTGCGCGAACCGCAACTTCTGTTTTCCCGAATCCAACATCACCACAAACCAGGCGATCCATAGGTTGAGTAGATTCCATATCTTTTTTTACCGCTTCAATCGAAGCCAATTGATCGGGAGTTTCTTCGAATTCAAAACGGGCTTCCATTTCTGTTTGCCAGGAATTATCGGGCTCATACTGATGAGCTGATTGTGCTTTTCTTTTAGCATAGAGTTCGATCAGATCTTTTGCTATGTCCTTTACTTTCTTTTTTGTACTCTCTTTTTTTCTGGCCCATTCACCTGATCCCAATTTTGTTATGCGGGGAACTTTTCCCTCTTTACCGGAATATTTCTGAATCTTATGAAGGCTGGATACATTTACATAGAGAATTGAATCTTCTTTGTAGCGGATCACAGCCGCTTCCTGAACAGAATTACGAACTTCAATTTTTTTAAATCCTGCAAACATACCGATTCCATAATCAACATGGACAACAAAGTCGCCAATGTTCAAATCTTTCAGTTCTTTAAATGATATACCACCTCTAACCCTTTTACGACGGATTTTTGGCCTGTGGTATCGATTGAAGATTTGATGATCGGTTAAAATCGCCCAGCCACAGTCGGGCAGTAAAAAACCCTCATGTAAATTTTGGGTAATTACATGATAACTGAAATCATCTGACGGTTCTCCAAGCAGTTCCAGAAAACGTTCTTTTTGGGTGTCGTGATCGGTTAGGATGACGGTTTCGATCTTCTCTGTACTTTTTTCAGAGATAAATTCACGCAGAAGTTTGAAACTTCCGTTAAAAGATGGGTGAGGAGCTGTTTGAATAGAGAATTCAGAGACAACTGAAACAGATTTATTAAACGAACCCAGAACGATTGTACCATAATCAATAAGTGCATCCGACCACTCCTTGGATGTCAGATAGATTTTTGAAGGTTCAGTAGATTGAGGTTCGGATGTTTCCTGATAAAGCTCTTCCGCTTTTTGGAACAGCTTTTCCAATTCACCGGCAACCACATCAGCCTCTTCAATAATCACGAGGGTATTGGATGGCATGTAGGAGATAATGCTCTCTTTAGTTCCATCTGCAGATAATGCAGCATTTGGCACGAGCCGTGTTTGATTCAGAAATGCAATGCTTCTTTGAGAGTCCGGGTCAAATTCACGGATGGATTCAATGTGATCGCCAAAAAATTCGATTCTAACCGGATATTCACCTGAGAATGGGAAAACATCAAAAATACCACCTCTAATAGCAAAATCACCGGGTTCATCAACGAATCGGGTTGCAGTATAACCTTGATCGCTTAATTGTTCTGACAGAGAATCGGGTGGAATCTGATCACCGGTGTGAAGTTGAACAGAGGCTTTATGAAATGTAGATGCCGATACCAGTTTCTCGTAGATAGCTTCTGTGGAAGATACAATGATCGATGGTTTTCCATCATTTAATTTTTCGAGAACCTCTGAACGTTGAACCATCACAGACATATCCGGAATCTTTCCTGTATCGTACGGTTTTTGTCGTGTAGGTGGAAAAAGATAGACCTCCTCAGAACCAAGTTGTTCGAAGTCGGATGCAATTGCAGCGGCTTTTTCGAATTCATTGGTCACAAAAAGTAACGTTTTACCCAAATCATGAAGATGTTGAGCAATAAAATGAAAGGAAGAACCCGTGAATCCCTTTAGCAGAACATTCTTTTTTTGTTCAACAACTGATAGCAGTTTATCAACAGGAATCTTTTCAATAATTTCAGATTTAACCGGATTTAGCATAATGAAATAAATTCCATAAGATTCAAGAATAGAGAAGTAGTGAACGGGTCAAAAAGCGGTCGTTTATAAATCCCATCAGTAAAAATATCAGACCCAAAATCAGAAATTGAGGATATTTGTCAAGATGATCCACATAGATGATTTCATCAATTTCAGTCCGTTCAAGGAGGTCGATCTCCCTGTAGATTTCAACAAGTTCATCCAGATCTGTGGCCCTCCAATATCTGCCGCCCGTCTGTTGAGCAATTTGAATGAGCATATCTTCGTCAATCTGAACTTCAATATTTTGGTAGCGTCGGCCAAATATTGGATCATCAATTGGATAGGGAGCGGTACCTCTGGTTCCTATTCCCATCGTATAGACCCTTATACCCAAAGTTGCGGCCATCTCTCCGGCTGTGATCGGATCAATTTCACCGGCATTATTCATGCCGTCTGTGAGCAAGATGATAACCCTGCTCTCTGCTTTACTGTCGCGAAGACGATTAATAGATGTAGCAATTCCCATGCCAATGGCTGTTCCGTCACGCACCATTCCGAGATCAACCGTTTCCAATAACCTCAGGACAAGATCATGGTCGAGAGTAGGAGGGACAACCGTGAAACTTTCACGTGCGAATACATTGATTCCAATTCTATCCGTTTCTCGCCGAGAGATAAAATCTGCAGCTACCTCCTTGGCTGCTATCAGTCTGTTTGGATTAAGGTCTTCAGCCAGCATGGAAGATGAAATATCGATACTGATCATGATGTCAATTCCCTCTGCATCCTGTTCTATGGTTACATTTTCCTCTTGTGGCCGTGCAAGTGCTATAATCATAAATACAGCAGAAGTTGCATAAAGTAAAGGAGTAAGCCATACCAGGTATGAACGATAATTGCCGGGCAGATTTTTCAGGTCAACGGAAGAAGAGAATGTAAAAGAGGTATTTTTTTTGGAGATACGTATCCAAACATTGTACAAAACAAACAGAGGGATAAGTATTAATAACCAGAAATATTCAGGGTTTGCCCAGGACATAATGTCTACTCTGCTTCAGTTGTTAAGGTTGTTGAGTTCCGTAAACCATGTTTTTCCTCATATTTATATTTCATATAACGGATTTGTTCATGGTTCACTATTGCAGCTGTCTCGATGAATTTATAAGCTTTATTCAGAACTGCCCCGGCTTGATCTTGTACGGGCATAAAATTCGCGAATTTTACCATATCTGCTTCATTCAGTACAGACCTTGTAATGGATATGATATCAGAAGGTGCCAATTCCTTATGTAGTCCGTCAATAATTTCACGAGTTGTCATCTCGAGCGCAGGAATCGCATAGACACGTTTTAAGTAGGCTCTGATTGCATCACCCAATTGAATATAAAATGCTTCGTAATCTTGAAGTTTTTGTAGTTCAGAAATCTCCTTCAACCCGTTAATTCTATCTCTGAGTTCATCAAGCGGGTTCATAAACGGTTCCGGTGTGTGTGTTTCATCGATGATTTCTGCATCGTGTATTTCACGCTTTCTGTACCAATTGAACAGATAGTAAGCAGCGACTGCCATCAAGATGATCATAATGACAATCGGGAGCCAGCTTCGGGCAAAATCAAAAATGGGTTTTAACTGTCGGAAATCTTCATCACCCTCGGTGAGTGTGGTTTTAAACTGAAGGGGTACAATCGTTGAGTAGACCGTCGTGTCACCTGCAGTTGAGGTGAGAGAGATTGCCTTTCTATCAATTATCAGGTTATCAGTTCCAAAAAATTGCAGATGATAAACAAGGCTGTCCTTCTGCTCCGAAATTTGGTATCGTTCTCTTGAGATCAGTTCGATTTCTTCCTCAAAAGCAGATTCATCCGGAAATGTGATTGAGTTGTAATCCCCTTCAAATACAAGAATGTAATTAAAACGATCACCAACCATTACGGAATCTGTATCCACATAGGTGTGCACCCGTTGAGCTTTCATTTGAAAAGCAGTAGATAACAGAATCAAAAATGTTGAAAAAAGGATACGTAACTTCACCAATCAGGAATATCAATAATAGATTTACTTTAGCATGACTACATATTATCAGCCCGTCAAGATAAGAAATGAATGAACGAAATTTTAAGTAGTTTTCTTTTAACATTTCTTAAATGTTGTAATTAGTTATGAATAATTATCGAAATCCTTTATTTTCCCATGAAATAAAGATAGAGAGTTAGATCTACAGACAACTTAAACTTTTAAATTATACCAGATGCTTAAGAAATTTGCAGGTATAGGGCTATTGATACTATTGATAGGTTTTCTAATAAACAGGGCCGATTCCGGAACCATTTCGTATGACGATGAGGATATTATAACCATTCGGAATTTGAATGAGATACCTGCACTCCCGGGAGTCGATATTTTTGGTATAGAAGAGGGTGATCTGGATATTATTGAGGATCGAATTCAAAAAAATGAATCTCTTTACATTATTCTGACACGATACGGAGTAACTCCGGAAATGATACATCAAATACAATTGGAAGCACGTGGTGTCGTCAATCTGAATAGAATGATTCCGGGACAACAGTACAGGGTTTATAACAGTGAAGAAGGAGCAACTACCTTTGTTTGGAGGCGAAGTACAACGGATTATTCGGTGATCAGTTGGAAAGATGATGATATTCAAATTCGAAATGGTTCAATTCCTGTGGAAACCCGCATCAGTACAGTCTCAAGTACGATACGAAGTTCTCTGGCTAATGCGATTTCGAATGAAGGTGTATCCCAGAGACTTGTTGTAGAACTTGCCAATATTTACGCCTGGACGGTAGATTTTTACGGGCTCCGAAGTGGTGATCAATTCCGCGCTGTATATGAGGATCGATATGTGGAAGGAGATTATGTAGGAATCGGAAGGATCAAAGCCGCTGAGTTTGAGCATCGGGGACAATTGAGACGAGCTTTCTTTTTTGATAACGGAATTCAGAGTGGTTATTTCGATGAAGAGGGTAACAGTATGCGCCGACAGATGATGAGGGTTCCGTTTGAATACAATCCCAGAATCAGTTCCAGTTTTTCTCATAACCGCCTTCATCCGATTCTGAATCAAAGAAGGCCGCATTATGGAACAGACTATGCGGCTCCCACAGGTACACCCATTCTTGCAGCAGGAGACGGAGTTGTAACTGAGGCACAACACAGAGGTGGAAATGGAAATATAGTGCAGATTCGACACAACAGTGTATATAAGACAGCCTATCTGCATATGAGCCGTTTTGCCTCAGGAGTTAGAGCGGGTGTAGAAGTGAAACAGGGTCAAGTGATCGGTTATGTCGGACAAACAGGTTTGGCAACGGGACCACATCTTTGTTACAGACTCTATAAACACAATTCCCCAATCAATTCAGTAACTTATGACTTCCCGCCATCTGAAGGCGTAAATGAGGAGTTTATGGCTGACTATCTTGATGAAGTGGAGCAATTGGAAAATATGTTGAATGATCAGATCAAAGAAACAATACTGGCTCTTAATTAATCACATCATAACTAAAAGCTAAAAGCTAAAAGCTAAAAGCTAAAAGCTAATAGCTGACAGCTGACAGCTGATAGCTATAAGCTGACACCCTAATACCGGTTAATTCTTCTGCGGAAAAAATTAATCAATGGCCTCATATAGGACACATTCGTATAAACATCAATTGAGTCCATCTTATTTTTCAGCAAATACTCTTCTAATTCTTTTTTGCGTCCGGCTACATTTAAACGATACGCATCCCGGACTTTTTTACTGGATGTATCGATAATTGTTTGTTCTCCGGTTTCCGGATCTAACATGGGTACAATTCCGATATCCGGGAGTTCATTTTCAAGATGATCATTAATAACCAGGTTCACTAAATCGTGTTTTCTGGCTGTAATCCGATGCTGTTTTTCAAACTGTTTATCTTGAAAGTCTGAAGCCAGAACGATGATTGCTTTTCTGTTCAGCAGTCTGTTTACATAGGATAAAGCGTCAGAAATGGAGGTTTTTTTTCCGGTTGGTTTAGTAGTATAAAGTTCTCTTATAAGTCTCAATACATGTGTTCTACCCTTTTTGGGAGGTACTACTTTCTCGATTTTATCACTAAATAGAAGTAATCCAACTTTATCACCATTTTTGATAGCGCTGAATGCGAGAACGGCACATATTTCAATAGCAAGCTCCATCTTGGTTTGTGACCGGCTTCCAAAAAAACCACTTGGTGAAATGTCCACACAAAGCATTAACGTCTGCTCTCTCTCTTCTTCAAACACTTTGATATATGGGTCACCGTTACGTGCTGTAACATTCCAGTCGATCTGTCTGATATCGTCACCGAATGTATACTCTCTAACTTCAGAAAACTCCATTCCACGCCCTTTAAATGCTGACTGATACTCACCGCCAAAGACATTATTAACCAAGCCTTTGGTATGTATTTCAAGTTTTCTGATTTTGGTAAGTATCTCCTTTGAAATCATTAATTATCGGTTTAGTAAAAAGATTTACTGACGTTTCTTTGTGCATTTAATGGTACGAAATATACAATTTGGAAGGATAATTTTTTTACCGGAATTTGAATTTACAGATTAAAACGATTTATATGTCATTTTCGGTGATTTCTGTCATAAATAAATACCCGGAGTTTAATATAATGGGTATCTTATCTTCATAAAACTTCATTGGCTGTTTGAGAAGTTTGATAGCTTATGAAATAATTTCTGGAAAGTTTACTACCTTTCATATTGGCTCTATGATTGTTAGTGGGTTTAGTATCAAGAAGTTAAACACTAAAATTTCTTCATTTGAAGGTGGGACTAAAGGGGACAATAAATATCGATGATATGTACACTGGTTACCCATCAAAATCTTCCCCGACAGATGTCAGGGAAACTTTCTAATGCTCGAAATTAAATATCGTCCAACCTAATCAACATAGAGCCTTCATTTTTTATAACAAACCTGAAAAATAAGAGATAAAAATATGATTATTGGAGTTCCTAAAGAGATAAAGACACATGAAAACAGAGTATCACTTCTACCGGGTGGTGTTTTACAATTTAAACGGAACGGGCACAAAGTACTTGTAGAAGCCGGAGCGGGACTGGGCAGTGGATTTACGGATGAAATGTATGTACAAAATGGAGCTGTAATTGTTGAGAATGTGGATGAAGTGTGGCAGAAAGCGGATATGATCATGAAAGTGAAAGAACCGATTGCTGTTGAATATTCACGAATGAGAGAAGGCCAGATCATTTTCACCTATTTTCATTTTGCAGCCAGCCGGGATCTTACAGAAGCTGTTCAAAAATCGAAGTGTATAGCGATTGCCTATGAAACCGTGGAAAAGGCAGATGGATCACTACCATTACTGGTTCCAATGAGTGAGGTTGCAGGTCGTATGGCAGCCCAAGAGGGAGCAAAATACCTTGAAAAAGCGACCGGTGGAAGGGGGGTTTTAATGGGTGGGATACCCGGAGTACCTCCGGCAAATGTAATTGTACTGGGGGGTGGCATCGTGGGTGTTAATGCGGCAAAGATTGCAGCCGGAATGGGTGCCAATACGACGATCATGGATATCAATATACCAAGATTAAGATATCTGGATGATGTGATGCCAAAAAATGTAAGGACGCTTTTTTCTACTGAAGGAAATATTAGAAATATGTTGCCGCAAACCGACCTGGTGATCGGAGCTGTTTTGATACCCGGAGCCAAAGCTCCCAGCCTGATACGAAAAGACATGCTGGGACTGATGCGGCCGGGTACAGTTATGGTTGATGTAGCTATTGATCAGGGTGGATGTTTTGAGACATCAAGACCTACTACACACGATGACCCAATCTATATCATCGACGATGTCGTTCATTATTGTGTTGCCAATATGCCGGGTGCAGTTCCCTATACCTCCACACTTGGTTTGACGAATGTAACACTCCCTTACGCCGTCCAAATTGCAAATAAAGGGTGGAAAAAGGCAATGAATGATGATCCCGAACTTAAACTGGGCCTCAATATCGCAAATGGCAAAATCGTTTATAAATATGTAGCAGATGCTTTTGATATGAACTATACATCTGTAGATGATGTGATGTAATCCATGTCTGGGAGCCTTTGAAAAACCTGTTCTTTTGTCCAATCTCTGCGTTACCAGAGAATTAAAATCCTCACATATGGCCAATATGCTGCGGTTTTAATTCTCCTCTGGTCTTGACCTTGGACAAAACTCCAGGTTTTTCAAAGGCTCCGTCTATTCTACCAAATGGCACTTTTTCAAAGCCTTTAATAGAGATATTGAAGGCTTTTTTATTCCCAATTTCTTCTGTTTGACAGATTATTTTGGATGCTATAAACGAAGTGTATATTATTTTAAGATAAACATTAAAAAAAGTTCTCAGATGAAAAATTACTTACACATTTTTGTCATGGCCATACTGGCTATTTCGATTTCCATTTTGGTTCAATCATGTACTTCTGATAGAGAGAGTGGTGATTTTAAAGAGTACATATATGTGGGTACATTTCAGGGTGAAGGGAGTGAAGGGTTGTATGTGTTTCAGTTTGATCGGATAACAGGAATGTTGAATCATATTCAAACTGTAACGGACAGAATGGGTCCCAACTTTCAAGCTATACATCCGAATGGTCAATTTTTATATTCAGTCAGTGATGATCATTTTACAGACGATGAACCCTATGGCACCTTATCTGCTTATAAAATAGATCGTGCCACGGGTCAGCTTCAATTATTAAACGAACAGTCTGTAAATGGCAGGGGTACGGCACATGTCAGTGTTGATCCATTGGGAAAATATATCTATGTATCAAATTATAGTGAAGGGAATGTGGTCATGTATGGGATTGAATCGAGTGGGGCAGTCACAAGAGCCCTGGATATCAAACAGCATGAGGGGAGCAGTATCAGAGAAGACAGGCAACGTGCCCCTCATGTCCATTCCGTTTACCCATCTGAAGATGGTTCTTTTATATATGTTTCTGATCTGGGTATTGATCAGATCAGAATTTATCGGGTTGATCGAGAAAATGGGAAAATGATACCGGCTACTCCACCCGCCTTTATGAATGAACCGGGATCAGGGCCGCGACACTTTACCATCCACCCAAACGGCATTTTTGCCTATTCAGTTGAAGAGTTAAGTGTAACCGTTGCAGCTTTGAAGGTCGATCGGGATAGTGGATTATTAGAACAGTTTCAACGCATCAGTTTGCTTCCTGAAGGGATAGAAGTAGAAAGAAGTATGTCTGCAGCAGATATCCACATATCTCCGGACGGGTTATTTTTGTATGCATCCGTAAGGGGTGAGAACCTGATTTCAATTTTTGATATAGACCAGGCAACCGGGCAGTTGAATGTTGTAGGGCATGAGTCGACGATTGGGGGGCATCCGAGGAATTTTATGGTAGATGAAAGGGGGGAATTTCTGTTGGTTGCAAACAGGGATAACGATCATGTATTATCATTCAGGCGAGATCGTGAGAGTGGAGAGCTCAGTTTTACCGGTTCTGAAACAGAAGTTCCTATTGCTGTTTGTGTCACACAATTGATCGTTGAAGAGCAGGTAGTCCAATAAAAAATGTCTTTTTGATTCGTTCAAAAAGACATTTTATAAATCTAAATAAACTCATCTAAAGTTTAGACTATCTGTTTTCGACAGCAACCCACTCTTTATTCTTTTCTCCTATGTAGAGAGCTCTTGGGCGGATGAGCCGATTATTGGCTTTTTGCTCGAAAAAGTGAGCTGTCCAGCCTGAGATTCTGCTTAATGTAAAGATGCATGTAAAAAGATCCGGTTCAATACCGATCGAGTAGTAGACAGTTGCTGAAAAGAAGTCCACATTTGGGTCAATATTTTTTTCATCCTTCATGGTTTTAACCATTGCTTCAGACCATTCGTAAAGATATTCATGTCCGGTTTCTTCAGATAGCTCTTTCGACATATTCCTCAGGTGCCTTGCTCTTGGGTCAAAAACCTTATAAACCCGATGGCCAAAGCCCATAATCTTCTCTTTTTTATCGAGTTTTTCTTTAGTGAATGCTACAGGGTCAGCGTTTTCACCCTGTTCTTTCAACTTCAACAGGGTGTTCATAACTGCTGTGTTCGCGCCCCCATGAAGTGGCCCTTTGAGTGCACCAATAGCACCTGTAACGGCAGAAAAAATATCTGATTCTGTGGCGCAAATGGTTCTGCATGTAAATGTGGACGCGTTCATACCGTGCTCTGCATGTAGTACGAGGCATAGATCCATCGTACGTTCTGCGGCACTACCGGGCTCTTCACCGTTTAACATGTACAAAAAATTAAATGCTGTACTTCCAACATTTAATGGGAGTAGGACATTTTTACCGGCCCTGGCCCTTGCAAAAGCGGCAATAATTGTGGGTATTTTTGCAGTAATGGCAATCGCATGATCGATGTCATTTGCAGTGGCAGGTTGAAAATCTTGCAACATGGATACAGCTGAACGAAGCACCGCCATCGGTTCTGCTTTTTTATCAGTTGACCTGATGTAATTTAATACCGGTTCCGGGAGGCCTCTCTTATTGCGAAATTTGTTATTTAAGTCAGATAGTTCACTCTCAGTCGGTAAACGATCATTCCACAAGAGGTAGCAAACTTCTTCGAATGTAGCGTTTTTTGCGAGTGTATCAATATTGTATCCGGAATAGATCAGTTCTCCTGATGCACCATCAATAGAACTTTTTGTCGTACTAAATGCGACGATACCGTCGAGGCCTCTATTGATGTGTGGATATTCATTTAAATCAACATTCTGCAGATTTTGATTCGTCATTTGATCTATAAAATTAAATTACTGTTAATTGATTGTGCACTACCGGACAACATAAATTTTAGGTTAAAAACTCCTGTCACAGAATCATCTTCAATTGCCGGATTTTTCATTAAAACTCAAAATGATATAGAACCGTAAAATACGAAAGCCTTATAGATTTTAGAAGCGCTTTTGGGTAGGTTCTGTAACAATTCAGGTTAAAATTCATTAAACCGGAAATGTAAATCACTCAGAAGAGGGGTTGAACTTTTTCGCTTCGTTCCAGAGCTGATCCATCTCTTCCAGATTTGATTCGGTTATTGATCTGCCCTTCTCTTGTAGTTTTCGTTCAATATACCTGAACCTATCTTCGAATTTTTTATTTGCCCTCTTCATGGAATCATCTGCATTAAGTTTAAGCAAACGACCGACATTGACTATACTGAACAAAAGATCACCGAATTCATCCTTTTGTTCCTCTATAGATTGATTTAATACAGACTCTCTCCATTCATCAATCTCTTCATTTAATTTCTCCCAAGCAAGCTGCCACTCTGCCCAATCAAATCCAACATTGGCTGCTTTTTCCTGCATTCTTTGTGCTTTAATTAGGCCGGGCAGGTGCTTTGGAATACCATCCAGTATTGAATTTTTACCTTCTTTAAGCTTTATCGACTCCCAATTAGCTGCCACCTCAGAATCTGTACCGGCCTTCGTATCAGAAAAAACATGAGGATGCCGTCTGATCAGTTTTTCCGAAATTTGATAGATCACATCATCAATATTAAATCGATTCTCTTCATCTCCCATTTTACTGTGAAATACGATATGTAAAAGCAGGTCACCTAACTCTTTGGACAGTTCCTGATAGTCTTCATTGTCGATGGCATCAACGGCTTCATAAGCTTCCTCAATCAGATTGTTTTTTATAGAGTCGTGAGTTTGCTTACGATCCCATGGACACTCTTTTCTAAGAATTGCAATCAATTCAACAAGATCTTCAAATTTTGACGATGGTTTCACTTTTTACTCAATTACGTTTGTCTTTTCTCTTTTTCGGCGGCAGGGAAGAGGATGTTATTCAAAATAAGTCTGAATCCGGGACTATTAGTATGCAAACTCAAATCAGTTGGCGGATCTCCAACACGGTGCGTATAATCTTCCGGATTGTGTCCGCCATAGAAAGTAAACGTACCATTACCATGGTTACCGTGAAGATATTTTACCTGTTCCCGACCGGGCGATTCACCCAGTATCACTACATTACTCTTGACGGTGTTTTTGTTAAAGGCAGTAGCCTGTCCGTAAAAACCACGGATACTATTGACATGATTTTGAGTGAGCATCGTAGGTACCGGATCCCATTTTGCCGAAAATTCAAAAAGAGTAAAATAGTCCAGGCTTTCAGATATTCTATCCAGATTAACCTCGATATCGATATTTGAATGCTCATAGATATAGGGGTCGGTCACGATTTCAAAATTTTCGAAAGCGAATGTATGCTGAAAATTCAAAAGTTCATTGGCATTAGGATCAACCGGATCACCATCCAGGGGGGTGGGTACGATATCAATTTCTTCTGCTGCAAGTGCTATATCAAATGTATCTGTAGCTGAGCACATAGCAAACATAAACCCACCTTGAGCTACAAAGTCTTTGATTTCGCTAACGACAGCAAGTTTTAATTGACTTACCTTTTCATAACCCAATTCGGAAGCCAACCTTTCTGAATCCCTTACCCTTGAGATGTACCAGGGTGAATTTCTGTGCATCGACCAAAACTTTCCATATTGGCCCGTGAAATCTTCATGATGCAGATGTAACCAGTCATAATCACTCAGGGCACCGGATAATACTTCAATATCATAAACCGTATCGTAAGGAATTTCGGCATAGTCCAGGGCAAGTGTAACAGCGTCATCCCAGGGGAGTGACTGTGGTGGAGAATATACTGCAATGGATGGCGCCACCTCCAGGTTGATTGCGGCTGTATTGACATTGGTCCGTTCTACATCACGAATAACAGATTGTGCTTCTGTTTCAGAAAGGACCTCTATTCGAACATTTCGAATCCTGCTTTTACGAACGATGTCATGATTATTTGCAGTCAGGAAACTGCCGCCCCGATAATTTAATAGCCAGATACCGGTTTCTCCTTCTGTCAGATGATTAAAGATGATTCCATATGCCTTTAAATGGTTCGACTGGCTACCGTCCATGGGTATTAATACTCTCTCCTGAGCGATCAGATTAAAAGGAGCTAAAAAGAAAATAAGCAGAAAAAAAATGGGTATTTTTTTCATCACAATTGAGTCATATTCTGTTCCAGATTTTGAAGTTTTTCTCGGATATATGAGGCATAAAATCCATTTGGAAACTCCATAAGTATGTCTTCATACAGATCAATCAAATCCTCCTCAGAGTAACTATGACTTGAAATTGTATCCAAAAAATCAAACGAAGCAGGGGTTATTAACTTCGGTTGCCGATAGGTCAGAGATTTTTCAATAAGCGTAACCCTATCCCACATTAAACGTTCTTTTATTGATGAATGTGGTTGTGCTTGCAAGATTCGTTCAGAAAGCCCGAGCAGCAGATCATTGTATTCAATGGGTAAAACAGCGATCAGTTCTGTAAGCATGTCAGCAGCAAATGGATTATGACTATTTGCAAGTATTGGCTCTAATGTATCAAGTGAAACATTAAATAACCCTATATGAAGGTTGAAAATACCGTCACTGATTGAATTCAATAAGGAGTGGGTTGTATCTGCTCTTTGGCCATTTTTAATCCACATTCGCAGTTTGATGGCATCGTTTGCATAATAAGATGTTGTTCTTCGTTCGAGGCTTTGAAGCTGGATTTCTGCAAATTCATAATCTCCCGCAAAAAAATCTGAGAGACTCAAATAGTACCTGGATTGCTCTGATAAGTTTGAATTATCAGTTGAACGATGGGCACGAGTTAATGTCTGTCGTGCCGTTGTAAACTCACGATTAAACAGTGCCACTCTTCCCTCCGCATAGTATAGATAAGCTTCGTCCATACGTTCTTTTTGTTCTGACATTTTATTAAACCAATACTCAGCTCTCTCCAAATCCTTAAAATAGTCAACAGTAAGATCGATAATACGTGCGTAAACGATGTCGGAACGATTGTAATTCGGAACATTCTCAAGAATTTCACTATTCAGAACATACGCTTTTTGATAGAGTTCCAGAAGTCTGACCTGGGTGTCGAGATTATATTGTTGAAGGTGTTGAGCCCATTGAATATAGGTGTAGGCCAGTTCTTCCATTGCCCTGGTTCTCATCGATTCATTTCCATCATTCAGATAAAACTCATAGGCTTCGACAGCCAGTTCAAATTCTCGAGCTGATACGAATTGGTTTGCCAGAGAAAAGAGGGAATAGATGGTAAATGAAGTTTGATTTTCATAATGGCGAGCAAACAGAAATGCACGACGGTACTCTTCGGTTTCCAGAAGCAGCCACGCAAGCAGTTGGTAAAGTGGGGAGTAAGCCCCATTTGTGAAGTGAAGCTCCATTAAGAGGTCTTCGAGTTCAAATGAAGCAATTTCGTACAGTTCAGGATCTCTCATGTTAAAAAAACGTTGTTGAACGAGACCCATCTGGTCAGGGGAGTCAAGTATAATTTTAAAATACTCATTCACTGACTCTTCGAAACGGCCGGCTTGCATATAGGTATCAGCCAGTTCATTTGTAAATAGATGGTTACTATCAAATAAATCGCGGCCTTTGCGGTAAAGTTGAATTGCAGCATCGAATTCCTGTCTGTTGATCATGGATTCACCAACGGTGTAGTAACTTTGAATATTGAAGCCATTGTCGTCAATTTCCTTTAGCCAGATTTTTAAGGCTTCATCACGATCGCCTTTTATATGCATGACTTCTGCCAGCTTCATAACAGCTTGAAATCTGTATCGTTCATTATTGATCTGATCCCGGGCTACAGATTCTGCAACATCATACATTCTAAGATTTATCAGGCATAGCATGTACTGTTCAAAAAAGAGTATAGAACGGGGATTTTCGTTGTAGAGCTTTTCTATAAAAGGTAACGCTTCATCATAATTTTGTTGCTGAATGAGCCTGTTTGCAATTTGAAAATCATCTGATTGAGCCGAAGCTGACTCTATTGCAACAGAGAAGATCAAAAAAAGCGATATAAAAAAAATTCTAAAAAAAATCATGATTGCTCAAAGAATAAGCGATTATGTATTGAAGGCATCAGCGTTTTTAATTTTTGATAAAAAGCATTTAATGGGAAACCGACCACATTATAATAATCCCCTTTGATTTTTTCGACAAACAGAGATCCTAAATCATCCTGTATTCCGTACCCACCCGCTTTGTCATATGGGCTGCCGGTTTTAACATATAGGTCAATTTCTCTATCAGTTAACGCAGAAAAGGTCACATTTGTTCTTTCATAGAACGAAATAGAGTGTTCAATATCGGCATTCTGATCTGTTAAGGCAACGCATACCCCACTAAAGACATCGTGAGTTCTGCCACTTAGTTCACTAAGCATAAAAACGGCATCGTTGCTATTCACGGGTTTTCCTAAAATCGTATTATTTAGTGATACGATTGTATCCGCTGAGATGATTAGGGATTCAGAATGCCTGGTCGCTACTTCACTCCCTTTGTATCTTGCAATATCTTGTACCAACTTTGCAGGGTTGGTACCGTTTACAAGATTCTCATCAAAGGAGGATGGATCGATCGTAAAATTCAGACCGATTTGTCGTAAAAGATGCGCTCTTCGGGGACTGGCTGATGCCAAAACAACTTTCATGAGGTTTTTAACGAATATCCGAGTTTAACTTTTTTCTGTTTTAAGATATTTGAATAACTTAAGCATTGGTGCATCCATTTAGAAACTGAAAACATATACTGATTTTATGCCGGCAAAGAAAAAGAAGAGCACTTCGAAAGAGGTAAAACCAATGTTATTTACACCCCTGAATTATAAACTCGTTGGGATGGGTGTGTTATTAATCATTGTCGGATTTACCGCTATGAGTATTGAGAATGAAGTTTATGGTCTGATCTCACTTTATGTCTCACCCATCGTTATTTTGGCCGGCTATATTATTGTGATATACGCTATACTGAAAAAAGATCATAAAATAGAGTCCCATTCAACTGACAGATAATAAATAGCACTTTGTATAGACTCATAAATTATCTTTTTAGTTTTGTAATCATCTATCTCTTCATTTTAGAAGCGAATATGGGAGATCATATACAGATTTTTTTGGGTTTATTTTTATCCGTTTTAATTGCATATATCGCTTTTTTTGGAAATTGGATTACATTGGACGCAATAAAAGCAGTAGTCATTTTTGGAACTCTAATTTTTGGCCTCGCAGGATGGAGTCTCGCCCTGGCTGTTTTGTTTTTTTTTATATCCAGTAATCTCCTTTCGAGATGGAATCGTTTTAACAGATACAGAGATCCGGAAGAAAAATTTCGCAAACCCACTGGTTCAAAGCGAAGAGATGGGTACCAAATCTGGGCAAATGGATTTTGGATTGCTTTTTTTACCATGAATTGGTTTATCATTCAATCTGATATCATACTGATAGCTGCATTCATAGCATTGGCGACAGCTACGGCAGACACATGGGCTACTGAGATTGGGACTGTCAAGCCCGGCAAAACAGTCAAAATTAACACATTCACACCGATTCGGCCGGGTAAAGATGGTGGAGTTAGCATTAAAGGAACGGTTGCATCTGCTATAGGAGCACTCTTAATCGCTTGTTTTGTTTTTATGACGAGTGTCGATCAACCATTCTGGTATTTTTTGATTGTACTCTTATTTGGGTTTGGTGGTAGCCTTTTGGATTCTTATTTCGGGGCCTTGTTCAGTGATAAAAAATGGCGCTTAAAGATTCCAAAGGATTTTACCGGTAATCAACATCTCTATTCAAATAGCTTCGTCAACTGGATCTCAACCGGTTTGAGTGCAGTTTTGGCATTAATGTTCATTCAAGTGCTCTTTTAATGAAAATAAAAATGAAATGGTATAAAAAACTACATTGGCAAATTATTATCGGCTTGATTTTGGGGCTTATCTGGGGATTGTTCGCCAGTGTTGTGGGTCTTGGAGATTTTACATCAAGTTATATACGTCCTTTTGGTACAATTTTTATCAATCTGCTTAAATTAATCGCTGTTCCTTTAGTCTTGGCTTCGTTGATTGTTGGTGTATCCAGCTTAAATGATATGACGCGACTGTCTAAAATGGGTGGTAAAACAGTTGGTATTTATTTGATCACCACAATGCTTGCCATTACAATCGGTTTGAGTGTGGTTAACATTATGAAACCGGGTGCTACCCTGCCGGAAGAGACCCGAATGAGCTTAATTGAAAGTTACAGTGAAAATGTAGAAGGCCGGGACGCAGCAGCCGATCAATTACAGGACCGCAATTTTCTGGAGTTTTTTGTGGATATTGTACCTGAAAACTTTCTGGCAGCAGCAGGTAACAATACCAATATGCTTCAAATAGTTTTTGTAGCCATATTATTGGGAATAGGACTCGTCAATATACCGGCTCAAAAAGGGCAGCCTCTCATTAACTTTTTTGAATCACTGAATGATGTCGTTATAAAAATAGTGGACCTGATCATGAAAACAGCACCCTATGGCGTATTTGCTCTCATGGCGGCTGTGATAGTTGATTTGACAGGTGATGATATGGGGCAAGCACTCTTACTGCTAAGGGCCCTGGGATGGTATTGCATCGCCGTTTTGACTGGTTTGCTTTTACATGTTTTGATTGTCTATTCATCGCTATTTAAACTATTCAGTAAAATGAGGTTAAGAGATTTTTTCAAAGCGATTCAACCGGCAATATTATTGGGATTCAGTACAAGTTCGAGTCTGGCTACGTTACCGGTTACCATGGAGAGAGTCGAAAAAAATCTTGGTGTCAGTGAAGATGTGGCAAGTTTTGTGCTTCCTGTCGGTGCGACCATCAATATGGACGGAACAAGTCTCTATCAAGCGGTAGCTGCTGTATTTATTGCTCAAGCATTGGGAATGGATTTGACGTTGGCTCAACAGTTAACCATTGTTTTTACGGCTACAGCTGCATCCATTGGTGCCGCGGGTGTACCGGGTGCCGGTATTATCATGCTGGTTATCGTACTTCAATCCGTACAAGTTCCTATTGAGGGGATCGCACTCATATTGGGTGTAGACCGTATACTGGATATGGCCAGAACGGCTGTTAATGTGACCGGGGATGCTGCGGTTTCTGTAGCCGTTGCATACACAGAAGGTAAATTGGGGGATCTTCATTTCGATACAGATGAAGATTCATGAAACGTTTTTCCGGTCAAATTGTTTACTATTGAAACCATATCCATCAAGATGCATGATAAGTACTTATGATTTATATCCTTTATTTTGTTATTGGGATTCTCATTTCATCTACAATAGAATTAAATAGTCCAGATGAAAATAATGGAAAATATTCAGCTACTGAAAACCTGTTTGAGGTTAAACTCGAATCGGGTATTAAACACTTCTATAATACAGATTGGGTCGAATCCGGAAAAATATTCAAAGAGTTGAAAGAAGAGTACCCGGATGATCCGCGTCCTTACTTTTTTGAAGCGATGGAACCATTTCTTGAATATTTTCTGATAGAACAAACAGCCGGCCTGGCAGACGAGTTTCTGTCGAAATCTGAAGTTGCTGTTAATTTAAGCGAAAAGCGATTAAGCAAGTCGCCAGGTGATACAACAATGGTATTATTATTGAGTGGTTTACACGGGTATCGCGGATTGGTTGCAGCCGGTCAAAACCGTCACAAAATTGCTTTAAGCAGTGGTTTAACCGGGTTTAATTATACCCGGAAGTTATTATCATTGAGTACAGACAGGCCGTCCGCGAGAATTGGAAGGGGGATGTTCTATTATATGGTAGGGAGTATCCCGAGCGGGATGAGGTGGGCATCCAATATTATCGGTTTGAGGGCGGATATTGAAGATGGGTTTGACGAATTAAAAATGGCTGCTGACAGTGATTCCTACATTAGTAATGATGCTAAAATGATGCTTATGTATCTCTATGAAAAAGAGGGCAGATACCAAGAGGCACTTCATTTTGCAGACTTACTTACTGAGGAATTACCAGATAATGTCATTTTTCTGTTTAAAAGAGCTGAAATATTGGAAAAAATCGGCAATAAGAGCGAAGCAATGAACGTATACAAGGAGATTGTGGTGAAAAATAATCCCAGTTTATCAAATGTGACAGATAAAAGTTCAAAAAAAATCGATGAATTGGAAAAAATCCGGTAAAATATTAGCAAATAATGAATAAAATTTTAACATTAGAAAGATAAATTACTGAGTATATACACCAGTATGCCTATGCAAAAATTGCTACAAGAAGTACATTATTTAAAAAATCTTTTTTTTGCATTGCTGATTTCCATCAGTGTGGTGAATCTGTGTCCGGCTCAAGTATCGATAACGGACAATAATCCGCTTGAAATACGCTTCTCTAAAACTCAAAGCACTACAGATAATTCGCTGATTGTACTTTCCCTATCGGATATTATCAGTGAGCTGACCGGGGATGAGTCGTTTAAAATTCAGTCAAATGGAAGCGAGATGGAGAATGAATATTTCTATTTTGTTGAAGATGAATCTCAA
>JBBDJK010000097.1:0-3771 GCA_040879905.1 Balneolaceae bacterium
TCACAGAAAATCGTTTTTCCCATCTAATCAGCCTATATTTAATCAAAAAGAATACTGCGTACTGAATTCTGAATACTGAATACTGAATCTTGATTATGACTGAAACACCGAATCTTCTTCTCAAAAATGTAAAACCAATCGGAGATGGTTTTGATGGTACCAAAAATATGGATATCCGAATCAAAGGTGGATTGATCTCGGAAATATCAGACAATCTGAAACCGGAAGATCATGAGGATACTTTTGATGCCGCAGGTTCATACGTGAGTGGTGGTTGGATGGATATGCATGTCCATTTACGTGAACCGGGTTATGAACATAAAGAGACGATCGAAACCGGGTGCCGGACGGCAATGTTTGGTGGTTTTACGGAAGTAGCCTGTATGCCAAATACCAAACCGGCCATTCATACACGTGATGTAGTTGAGTTTATTCGCAATAAATCGAAGGATCAGCTGGTTGATGTACATCCAATTGGGTGTGTCACGAAAGAGAGAAAAGGAGAATCCATTGCAGAAATGTCAGACATGAAGGAGGGGGGAAGTGTTGCATTCAGTGACGATGGGGATCCGGTAGCCAGTTCACAAGTAATGCGTGTTGCTCTGGAGTACTCTTCCATGTTGAAGATGCCGATTATCAATCATGAAGAAGACCTGCAACTTTCGCGCCCCGGACATATGAACGAAGGGGTGGTTTCAACCAGATTGGGCCTTGAAGGTACACCGGGTATCGCTGAAGAAGTGATGATTGCACGCGATATATTATTAGCCGGTTTTACAGGCGGACACATCCACGTTGCACATATCAGTACGCGGAAAGGTGTGGATTTGGTTCGCAAAGCGAAAGAGGAGGGAATTCATGTGACAACGGAAGTGTGTACCCACCATTTTGATTTGACCGATGAAGAGGTGGATCGCCGCCATTTTGATACTCATGTTAAGATGCATCCGCCACTTCGGACACAGGATGATGTTGATGCCATGATTGAGGGATTACAAGATGGAACAATCGATGTAATTTGTACGGATCACGCCCCACACTCGGTAGATGAGAAAGAGGTAGAGTTTATTTATGCCCCCAACGGGATCATCGGTTTGGATACCGCCTGGACTATCTGTGTAAAACGTTTGTTGCAGCCGGGCATTATGAAACTTGAAGAGATATTGGAAAAGTTGGTTGCGAATCCGCGAAAAATTTTAAATCTGGACAAACCTGTCATAAAAGTGGGAAATAAAGCGAACATAACTCTGTTTAATAGTGACGAGGAGTGGCTTTATAGTGCCGGTGAAATACGGTCTAAATCCAAAAACTCTCCTTATATCGGTGAAACTCTAACCGGACGTGCGATTGCACTTTACAATAAAGGCCGCTTTCAAATAAACTCACTTAGAAATTAACTTTTTTGTCAATACGTAACTTTATGCAGCTATTTTCCAGGTACATGCTGTTTCTGATAGTGTTCCTTCTGCTGACTGAGAAGGGCTTATCTCAGGAGAAGCCGGAAGCCTTAAGGGAGATCGATATATTTGATAAGTTTGGCTCGGTTTCGATGCAAGCGTTATTGCTTCAGACAAACCAAAATTATCCCTATGAGTATATTCTGAAGGAATCTGCCATTCGTATGGTAGAAGAAGGACGCAGTATTTCCGCATCCATCGATTATCTGATCAGGATTAAGGTTCATACTGATGATCCTCTTCTCATGGCTGAAGCATCTTTGGTCGGTATCCCATACTATTTTGCGGATGGTATTGAACGGGTACATCATATAGAGGGGATTACTCATCATCCGGACGGCAGAAAATCATATCTGAATACAAACCGGTTACGAACGGTTGATTTGAACTCACGATACAGGATCATTGAATTTGAAATGCCTGATGTTGAACCGGGTGCGGTATTGGAGTATAAATACAGACTGGAACGCAGGTATATCGAAGAACTGCCTGATTTCTATTTTTCAGAAAGGGTCCCAACACATGAAGCCATACTGCATTTTGAAAATTCTGATTTTATTCGATATAATATTATCGAACAGAATACCGATTTTGAGATCAATTACTCTGAACAGAGGATTGATACCAGCAGTGTCCCGCTTGTTTTTACATACAGAAGGCCCGAACCTGTATTTATACAAAAATGGTCCGCAGAAAATATTCCGGCTGTGGACGCTTCATCCTACATATCATCCATTGATGATGTCAGAGGAAAATTGAAATTTCAGGTGAGTGAATTTGGGGCACCGAGACAACCACTGGAAAACAGTTGGGAATTTGTAACCGCACAAATTCTCAGAAATAACAACCCTTACGAGTTTATTGAAGAATTCCCTAACCTCGGAAATATCGGCAGTGAAATCGCACGTACCATAGAAACTGAAGTGGCTGTACAGGATTCAATCTTTCATTTGGTCAATTCACAGGCACAATATAACGGGGTAAATGCTGTTTTTGCAGAACGTGAATTGTCAAATGTTTTGAGTGGTGAACCGGCAAATCAAGCAGAGATCAATCTGACACTGTTAGCCATTCTGAGAGGAGCAGGTATCGATGCGAAACCTATCTATATTTCGGGCAGGGAATTCGGGAGAATAAATAAATCATTTCCATCCCTTTTTCAGTTTAACACTGTATTGATTAAAAGTAGTATAGATGATTTAAACTTTTTAATGGATGCATCCAATCCATTTAGCTTACCCAATCTGATAACTGTTGATTCATTTAACGAACAGGGGATGGTCATCTCAGAAGATGAATATGAGTGGATCGAACTAAATCCGGTACTGAGTCGGTTTAAACTGGATATTAAGATGGATGCCAGATTGACAAGAGATGGACATCTGGAAGGATCATTAACAGCAATAACAGAAGGGTATCCATCTCAGGGGATTCGTCAGGATTTGAATTCGGGCAGACCCCTGGCAGAGATCATATCTGAAACTTTTTTTGATGTTTATAGGGATGCAGTCATACTTAATGGTTCCATTCATGTAGACTCATCAAACCGGGATAGGGTATCTATTCAAACAGATTTTCGAATCCCAAATTACTCTGTGACTTTTACCGACGGTTTGGAGTTCAGGCCAATGGTGGTCGGTTACCTTTTGAACAATCCATTTGAAACAACAAACAGGAGAGTTCCGATAACACTGGATGCCCCTGAACAACTCTCCATCAATTATACGATTGAACTTCCGGATGGTTATACATTTGACGTATCAGGGGATACAAGAAGCACAAGCCTGAGTGGGGCGTCCCTTTTTGAAGAGTATTTTCTGGACGGAAACAGGATTGAATATTCATTTGATATAGACATCAATCGTAAAGAGTTTCCGGCAGATGTTTATAGTGATTTACGCCGTATATATGAGAGATGGGTATTTCTGAGTAATGAAACCTGGTATATTGAGAGCCAATAGATGAATGAAATGATCCTTGCAATTGAAACAGCAACACCTGTTTGCTCCGTAGCCCTTGGAAACAGGAGTGGGCGAATTCTTGAAAAAAGAATTGAGGGAAGAGGTGTACATTCCGAAAGAACGTTTACATTTATTCATGAACTTATTGAAAGGCAAGAAATATCAATCAAGAATCTGGATGCTGTTCTTTTTAGTCATGGCCCGGGGTCATATACCGGCTTGAGAATTGGAGCTGCAGCGGTTAAAGGGTTGCTTTTTAGACTGGATGTACCATTTTATACACTTTCAACTCTGACTTCAAACGCCATTCCTTTTTTAGATAACAAATCGGCAGTGATTCATTCAGTAATTGA
>JBBDJK010000098.1:0-3761 GCA_040879905.1 Balneolaceae bacterium
GCCCAATGAGCATGTTCTCTGGTTTTCTTAATGACCGGTAAAAACGGATCATAATATGAGATTTCAGCACCCATTTCAGTGAAATAATCCATTAGTTTATAAGTAGGCGACTCCCTGTCATCATCGACATCCGGTTTATACGCTAAACCAATCAGCAGTATTTTACTTCCATTTATTGATTTCTTATGTGAATTGAGGGCTTCCACCGTTTTTTCAACTACATATTTTGGCATTTTGGTGTTTATTTGGCCCGCCAATTCAATAAATCGTGTATCCTGCTCAAATTCTCTGGCTTTCCAGGTCAGGTAAAAAGGATCTATGGGTATACAGTGACCACCTAATCCCGGACCCGGGGTAAATTTCATAAATCCAAACGGTTTGGTTGCAGCGGCATCCAAAACTTCATGGACGTCTATATCCATTTCGCTGTAAACCAATTTTAACTCATTCACCAGTGCAATATTTACAGATCTGAATATATTTTCAGTCAGTTTTACGGCTTCTGCAGTTTTTGTATCTGTGACAGGTACCGTTTCTACGATGGATGTATCATAAAGAGCGCATGCCAGTTTAAGAGCATCATTTCCATGACCGCCCACCACTTTTGGAATTTTGGCTGTATTAAAATCTTTATTACCGGGATCCTCACGTTCCGGACTGTAAGCAACGTAAAAATCTTTTCCGGCTTTTAAACCACTACCTTTTTCCAATATCGGTATAATCAATTCTTCAGTTGTTCCCGGCCAGGTAGTTGACTCTAATATAACAAGTTGACCTTTCCTCAAATACTTGGAAATGGTCGTTGTAGTCTCTACCACAAATTGCATATCCGGTTCTCTTTGGATACTTAATGGGGTTGGTACACACATCAAAAGGGCATCCGGTTCACTCAGCCTTTTGAAATCAGTAGTCGCATCACAAAGATCCGATCCTGAAAGGACATTCATTTTATCTTCACCCAAGTGTTTAATGTAGGGAACACCCTTTTTTATGCAGTCAATTTTATGCTGATCAATATCAAATCCAATGACGGGTATTTTATTTTCATGGAAGGTCCACATTAATGGTAATCCCACATATCCAAGTCCAATAATTCCAACAGTATAGTCTCTCTTATCTATGGCATTCAGTAAAGATTCTAAATTCATTTATATCGTAGGTTAGAATGATATTTATTTTAGACTGAAAATATAAGACTCTTTCATTGAATTGGAAAATGAAATAGTGAACTCTTTTATAATCAGGAAAGGCATTTCAGGTCACCCTTCAACCAACTGAGCGACCTATAAACGGGTTCATTATTTTAAGTATCTTTTCCATCACCGGTTTGAAGATCCATTCCACGACTGCTTATCAGATCTTTTCTTCTAACTAACTGTGCATAGAGTAGAGATACCAGGATTAATGATCCTATGATCCAAAGTTGAAGATAATCGCTTGCAAAATAGAATCCGAAACTCAATACCAGACAGATAAGTGAGAAAACGGCATAGAGAATAGTGATGGCTTTGTGAGACCAACCGTTAATGTTTAATTTTTGATAAAGATGTGAACGGTGAGCTTCAAAGATATTTTCACCATTAAAAAGCCGTCTGAAAATGGTATAAGAACCGTCAAATAAAAATGGCCACAAAAGGATTCCGGCAAACCAAATCAGTTCACCTATTTCTAAGAACGGATCAAAATAGAATGCTAAAAAAGGCATTACTGAGAATAAAAAACCTAAAAACAAACTACCGACATCCCCCATGAATATTTTTGCAGGCGGCCAGTTTAACATTAAGAATGCTCCCACTCCAACAATCACAAACAGATTCAATGCAAAGAGATCTGCTTCACCATTCAGATAGAAAAAGATACTCCATCCTAAAGCTGCAAAAATCGACTGAACTGATGAAATTCCGTCCACACCATCCATAAAGTTATAGATGTTTGTTGTACCGGTGATCCAGAATAATCCCATTATTGTCCCTGCAAACCCCAGATATACAGCACCCGTATATGGAAATGACATATAACTCAGATTTGCTAAAAAGAATAGGATTAAAAGTGCAGATACGATCTGTACACTCAATCTGATTCTTCTTGATAAATCTTTTCGGTCATCAAACCACCCTAACACTGCAATTGAGATTAGAGGAATCAGAAAGATCAGGATACCAAATTGAAGGCCTTCACCAAAAAAAATAGTATACAGTAAAAAACAGAGCGGTATCAAAATGACAAAACCCACACCACCCCCTCTGGGTGTAGGCCTTTCGTGAGAGCTTCTCTCCGATGGATAATCTGTCATCCTCTTGACCTTCGCATAACGGATGAACCAACGGGTAAAAAGAAAGTTTGTCAGAACAATTGTCAGTGCAAAAACTATGACGGGTGCGTTCAGCAATTCTATTGATTCTTGGATTTTGATTTATTTAGCCACTCGAAAGAATCAAGGTAGCGTATTTAACACAATATTTCTTATCTGATTTAAGATTTTGGCATTGTTCATAAAATAATCACATCTATTGTATACCATATTCCTGAATCATAAAAAAATAAAACAGAGGGTAGATGGAAATCAACTATCATTGGAAATGGGAGAGGCGTTCATGTTTGATATATAAAAGAAGGCCCCTTTTCACGTGAGCCTTCTTGCCGTTATTTGATAGTAAGCTTTATGGATACCGATAGAACGATAACCATTTTTAATCCGACGATTATTAATTCAGTGTTAAGATTACTTTAAGCTTTTATCGCTCTGTAACTAATATTTGTCAAGATTCGTAACAGATCTGAGCTCTATTAAAAATTTTAAACCCTGCTCCTGCTTTATTCAAAATTGTTTATACTTATATTGTCTTTATCGATTCTAAAACTCGGATTCACTTGATTGAAAATCTCAATTTTTAATTTCCTTAATTGTGCCAAACTTATTTCCGGACATGCGCTTTTTTAGTCGAAAATTGATCAAACCAGAAGATCTCAATGCACATGGAACGCTCTTTGGCGGTTCAGTACTCGCTTGGGTTGACGAAGAATCTGCCATTTATGTTATATGTCAGCTTGGTAAAGGAAATATTGCAACAAAATTTATGTCAGAAATTGATTTTGTAAGTTCGGCTAAGCTTGGTGATATTATTGAGATTGGAATGCAGACAGTACAATTTGGCAAAACTTCGATTACAATTAAGTGTGAAGTAAGACACAAATTTACACATAAACCCATTATTCGTATTGATAAAATTGTTTTCGTTCATCTGGATGAGAACGGCAGACCAACACCTCATGGTGTCAAAGAACCCGTAAATGAGTAGATTGAAATGGAATTTGAAAGACCTATCGTAGAAAAGCGGATTATCAGGGACCTCTTGTATGGGGATGAGGATTATCTTGACGAATTTGTCAAAGTATCTATTATCTCATTCACTGAATTCAAAAATAATTTCGAAAATAATCTAAAAGATCGTGATCTGGCAACACTACGAACCACAGGCCATAAGGTGAAACCGGTTGCACAGATGATGAATCTTCACGGACTCCTGGAACAGTATGAAAAAGCGAAAAAAGTGATCGAAGAAAACCTGTCGGATGATGAACTGCAATCCGTACTCAATCATATGAACAAATATTGCGAGTTGCTGTTACAGGAATTAAACGATATGGTCAGTGACTCTTAATGAACCATTTCTGACCCTTCAAGTTTATTAATCAGGATATAGATATAAACTGTTCTAACTTTTTAGTACCCATTTGAATGAAACAAGTACTTGTAACCG
>JBBDJK010000099.1:0-4837 GCA_040879905.1 Balneolaceae bacterium
GACCGCCCTTTTTTGCAATTTATCTTTAAACAAACGGTGTGACACCCGGCATGGCAACACTCAATCCATCAGCATCCGGCACATCATTCCAATCATAAATTTCAGGCCCCAGTTCTTCAGTAGAATTAAGTGCCTGCTCATAGGTAATTTTTCTTCCGGTGTATGCAGCCATCCGGCCCATTATTCCGAGCATGGTACTTTTGGTCATGAATTCACCGTCATTAATAATTGAACCCTTTCTAATGGATGCAAACAATTCATCGTGTTGGGTTTGATACATCTGGTTTTCTTCTCCATCATAATCCCAATTTTTTCGGCCCCGAATACTATGCTCACCGGAAGCAAAAGCTCTCCCGATGCCATCTTCTCCAAAAATTTCCGCTTTGTAGCTGTTTTCGCAGTTTGGTTGTTGACGGCTAAAATGAAATCCTTTTGCACCATTGGCATATTCATACGTAATCGCAAAATGATCATAAATATTGCCATAAATCGGATCTACCCGAACTTGACGGCCACCCGTACCAACTGCACTTAACGGTACTTCATCACCCATAGCCCATGACATAAAATCCAGGCTATGAACGGCTTGTTCAACGATATGGTCACCGGAAATCCAATTGTAATAGACCCAGTTACGTAATTGATATTGTGCATCAGTCCACTCCGGATTTGACTCAACTACTCTGGCTGAACCGGTATTATAGGTGTTATAAATAGCACGAATTTCGCCAACAGCTCCGTCCAATATTCTGTCGTAAAATGCACGTTTTGGGTAGTGATATCTCCAGCATAACCCTGTTACAATGGATAAATTAGCCTCTTTTGCTTTTCTAACCGCTTCAAAAACTCTCCTTGCTCCGGGTGCATCAACTGCAACAGGCTTTTCACAAAAAATATGCAGGTTTGCATCAACCGCAGCTTCCAGATGTTTAGGCCTGAATCTGGGAGAACTCGCAAGCAATATCACATCAATGCCTGAATCTATTACTTTCTGATAGGCATCAAATCCGATAAAAACATTCTCTTCTGACACATTTACTTTATCACCATGTCTTAAACTGAGTAGTTGTAATGTCTCGTTGGCCCTGTCTTGAAAAAGATCAGCAACAGCAATTAATTCTACATTAGGATCAGCATTCAAAGCTTGGTTGGCGGCTCCGGTTCCCCTTCCCCCACATCCAATCAATCCAACTTTAAGTTTTACATCCGGACTCACAGGTGTGCCTGCTGCTAATGGTGCACTCGTCGTACATGCACTAAGTGATAATACACCACCTGCAGCAGCCAGACTCGTTACTTTTAAAAATTCACGTCTGTTCTTAATTTCCATGCTTATATCTGATTTAAAATTATGGTAGTTCGATTCTTTCGACATATATCAATTTAATATTTTCATGATCATTAATTTGAAAAAATATGTATAAAACCGTGTTTAAAAGAATATTTCGGCTCCTAATGTGCATAAAAGATCGTCCTAATACAACTATAAAAACGATTCCATTTTTAAAAGTAATTCATCACGGTGTATTGTATCAGATTTTTTTTGCAAATGCATAAATGCCTGTACCCTTCCGGTTTTTAGAATATAGATCCATATAATTCATCAATAAGACGAATGGCATAACAATCGGATAGTAGGCCATTAAGGGTATCAATGCAATCAGGCCCAGCTTATTAAAGAGAATCATCGGGTACTTGACGGATAAAATCCATGCTTGCCTTCCGAATTTACCGTAAGTATAATGGGTTTTAAGAGGAAGCAGGTCGGCCTCCATCATTTTTTTTTCAATCTCACTTTTCGAATATCCCGTTCTGGCATGTTCTCCTACAAATGTATCCTCTTCATTCGCATCTATTTCCGAATAATGTGAGGGTGAATGCATCAACAAATATCCGCCTGTTTTTAATGCAGCACTTAAATTATTTATCACTTTTACATCATCTTCGATATGCTCCAAAACATCCACACAAAGAACCAGATTAAACTGTTCTTTCGTTGTAAATGTTAAAAGATCCTCCCTGAAAAATGAAATACGGCCTTCATCAACCTCTTTTTCGAAATAAAACTTATTATCTTCTAAATACTCCTCTTTTAAATCAACAGAATGAATTGAGACATTTTTGAATTTTTTAAGGAAGAAGTAGTCATATTGCCCAAATCCACAACCGGCATCCAGAATTTTCCATTGACCTTTTTTTTCCAGTCCCTCCCCTATTTCCTTCAATAATCTTCTTAAATGCCAACTTCTGAGGAAAAAAAGATCCAATATAAAATAGAATAGCCTTCTTAATCTTTTTGAGTCACGGATGATACGGGCAAACCGGTCTTTTATTGGATCATAAGCAATTTTTGTCATGATCCTGCTTTATCTGCAATCTCAGGATTTTGGCTCCTAACATGCCAGCGATTGATCATCTCACCCAAAAAACCAATTGAAAAAAACTGAACACCCACTAAAATCAAAAGGATGCCAAGAAACAGAAGAGGACGATTTGACAATGGTTCACCCATAAATAACTTTAAATACGTTAGATATGCACTGACTAATCCACCTATCAACAAGAAAAGGATCCCTATTGAACCAAAGAAATGCATTGGCCGTTGTTTATATTTATTTACAAAAAGAAGCGTAATGAGATCCAAAAAACCATTCAAAAACCTGGATATCCCAAACTTGGTTTTACCATGTTTTCGTGGATGATGCTGAACCACTTTTTCTTTAATTTTGTCATAGCCTTTCCACTTAGCCAACAGCGGTACATAGCGATGCATCTCTCCATAGAGATAGATACTGTCTGTAACTTCTCTTCTGTAAGCTTTTAATCCACAATTAAAATCATGGAGTTTAATCCCGGTTGTAAACCGTGTTACGGCATTAAAAAATCGTGATGGAACCGTTTTAGAGATGGGATCATATCTCTTTTTTTTCCATCCGCTTACTAAATCATTTCCCTCTTCAAGTATGGCAATAAGCGCCGGTATTTCATTCGGATCGTCCTGAAGATCTGCGTCCAAAGTTACTACATACTTCCCTTTAGCCGTATTAAATCCTGCCTGAAGAGCATCACTCTTGCCGTAATTTCTTCTGAATCGGATAGCCCTTACGGTTGAACTGGTAGAAGATAACTCCTTTAACGTTTCCCAGGATCGATCTACCGACCCATCATCCACAAATATGATTTCATACCTTCTCCCTTTAAGTGCATTCTGAATTTTACCTGACAGCTCAACCAATGTGTGTTCTTCGTTATACAGAGGAACAATAACACTAATTTCCAGATTAGATGGTTCAGAAATGGATTTTATATTTGTAATTTTTTCCGGCAAAAGGTTGCAAGTTCTTTATATTTAACTGAACATAAGAAAGAAGTTCGTATTGCATCAACGAATCTAAACAATTAATCTTTTTAAAGAATTCTTTTTTTTAGAACTGAATCGTAGATTTTGTACTGTACTACACTTCTTACTGATCAACTCTCAAAATAACAGATTTCCTATCAATGAAGAAATTGTATTATTCTATCGGCGAAGTCACTGAAATAACATCCGTGGAACCCCATGTGTTACGATATTGGGAAACGATCTTCAAACAACTCTCACCAAGAAAAAACAAAGCGGGCAACAGAACCTATCGTGAGAAGGATATTACATTGATCTTAAAACTAAAAGAACTAATCCAGGATAAAAAATATAGTACTGCCGGTGCTCAAAAATTTCTGGAATCTGATGATGAATCTGATAAATCCGGGGTATCCGAGACAAAACTTCCTTATGAAACAGTAAAGGATTTAAAAGAGATTCGTGTCTTCCTATCAAAGTTGAGTGAAAAACTATAAACCGGCCGGAGTTAAAGCAAATAGAATGTAACTACGGTTTACATATCAATAGCAAAATAGCTATTTTTAGTCGTTTAAAAATCGACTGCATATATGAACAAGGCGACAACAGGTAATTTAGCAATTAGTGACATTCCGGGTATTGTGAGTAACTATTATGAACTCACAAAACCCGGTATTACGTTTACCGTACTTGCCAGTATGTTGATCGGTTTCTTGATGGCATCTGCAGGCGGGGTTGATTTTATACTTATGTTTCATGCACTCTTGGGTACATATCTGATAGCTGCAGGAACCGCCGCACACAATATGTTTATTGAAAGGGATCTTGACGGGTTAATGAAACGAACCAACAGAAGGCCACTTCCGGCTTATCGAATTCAACCAAGGCAAAGTTTTATTTTTTCCATGACACTTCTATTTACCGGCTTGCTCTATTTGCTATTAATGGTAAATGTAGTTGCAGGGCTCGTCTCATTAGCCACTGCCATAATCTATCTTTTTGCTTACACACCGTTAAAAAGAATATCAGCCCTTAATGTGTTTGTTGGTGCTATACCCGGTGCTCTACCGGTTGTGGGTGGCTGGGTAGCTGTAAGTGGGACTCTGTTTGAACACGGATTGTGGATTCTATTTGGTATCATCTATTGTTGGCAGATCCCACATGTCGTTGCGATATCATGGGTGTGCAAAAAAGACTATGAACACGCCGGTTTTAAAATGCTTCCTAAAAATGATTCGAAAGGATATAAAGCGGCATTATGGACAATTATCCCTCTCCTGATACTTTTTCCGACTGTTTATAAACTTTTTGTGATGGATTTTGTAGGCTGGATCTACCTGTTCGGTTCTCTCATTACAACGCTCATCTTTTTTATCTATGGAGTTCGTTTTGCAGTATCAAGAGATATTTCAACTGCCAGATCTCTCATGTTTGCATCGTTTGTCTATTTACCACTCATCTGGATTTTTATTTTTGCAGATTGGATGATTTTGTAAT
>JBBDJK010000099.1:4937-18818 GCA_040879905.1 Balneolaceae bacterium
GTCTATTTACCACTCATCTGGATTTTTATTTTTGCAGATTGGATGATTTTGTAATGCAAGGTTTTTGGCCGGCTTTTCGGTTATTTTAAATTTTGATGGATGATTTTATATTAATAGGAGCCATTGCCCGATTATTTCACCGTAACTAAGATTCAATAAATTACCAAAGTGCCGGATATTTACCGGGATTTGCATTGTGCATAATTTCATACACTTTTTCAATAATATCTTCTGAGTTGGGTTTTGAGAAATAGTCGCCATCTGAGCCAAAAGCCGGACGATGTGCTTTTGCAGTTAAGCAACTTGCCTCACAATCCAGAAAGTGGAAACCACCGTGTTCATCGATTACTTTTTGCATCATATAAGCCGTTGCGCCACCAGGTACATCTTCATCTACAAAAAGTATTCGGTTCGTTTTCTTTAATGATTCGAGTATCAATCTGTTTCTGTCAAATGGCAACAACGTTCGAACATCAATCAATTCAATTGAAATCCCCATTTCATGGAATTGAGGAAGCACTGATTCGATGATATTGAATGTAGATCCATAAGATACCACTGTCAAATCTTCACCTTTATGTACCACTTTTGGGATCCCCAGTGGTACAGTAAATTCACCTAAATTTAAAGGGATCTTCTCTTTTAATCGGTAAGTATTCAACGGTTCGATAATTAAACCGGGATCATCTCCTTTCATCAATGTATTATAAAAACCGGCTGCATCGGTTAAATTCCTGGGTACACATACGTGTATACCTCGGAGTCCATGAACAATCATCCCCATTGGAGAGCCGGCATGCCACATACCTTCTAATCTGTGGCCTCTGGTTCGAACGATAAGCGGATAAGCCTGACCGCCCCTTGTCCTGTACCGGAGAGTAGCTACATCATCGCTTAGAAGCTGAAAGCAGTAGAGTAAATAATCCAGATATTGAATTTCAGCTATGGGCCTGAGACCTCTTAAAGAGAGTCCAATTCCCTGTCCTAAAATGGTGGCTTCACGAATTCCTGTATCTGATACACGCAACTCACCATATTTACTCTGCATGTTTTCCAATCCAAGGTTCACATCTCCCAATTTACCCGAATCCTCTCCAAATACCAGAGCATTCGGGTATTTTGTAAAGAGTGCATCAAAATTATTTCGCAGCACAATACGGCCATCCACACTCTTGGGATCATCACCATAAACCGGCTCAACTTCTTCTATTTTAAGAGGTGATTGGTCAGTCTGACTGTAAAGATGAGAACTAAATCTTTCATGGTTTAAATCTTCTTGACGTTTAACCCAGTCGATAATTGAAATTTTTTCATCAGATACCACTCCTCTTAACTCATATACAGATCTCCGTGCAGTGGAAACAACGTGTCTCCTTAGCGGTCTGGATTTCCGCTGAAGAAGTGTTCTCAATTCAGACAATTTAGAAACTTCAGGATGTCTCTCCATCGCTTTATCGAGCAGAGTCAAAACCTCCTCTTTTTCCTTAATAATTGGATTCTGAAAAGCTTCCCACGCCTTTTTTTGCCCCATAAGGACCGTTTCTTTCGCTTCATCTTCAATCTCATTCAATTCATCTTCTGTTGCCAAGCCTTCTTTGATGATCCATTTTTTGAATTTCAGAATACAGCAGTGTTCCGTTTCCCATTCCAGCCTTTCATCATCCTTATAGCGTTCATGAGATCCGGATGTAGAATGGCCTAAAGGTTGGGTGACGCCTTCAACGTGAATCACTGAAGGTACATGTTCTTCCCTTGCAATATTAGATGCATCGTTATAGGCCGTAAGCATCTCCTCATAGTCCCATGCATTTACCGTGAAAAGTTCTATTCCGGCTTCTTTTCGAGTACGTTTAAAACCACGGATTACTTTTGAGATACTCTCTTTTGTAGTCTGATATTTTTTCTGTACAGAAATCCCATAACCATCATCCCATATAGAAATGATCATAGGTACCTGCAAAACTCCGGCAGCATTGAGTGTCTCCCAAAAAACACCTTCGGAAGTACTTGCATCACCGATCGTACCCCATGCAATTTCGTTACCATTATCGGAAAAATCTTTCCAGTCTTTAAGTTCCTCACTGTGCCGATAAATTTTTGATGCCTGTGCAAGACCGAGTAATCTGGCCATTTGTCCGGCTGTGGGGGAAATATCGCCGGAAGTATTCTTCATTTTGGTCTGAGACTTCCATGAACCGTCCTGATTCAGCAGTCTGGTTGCAAAATGTGAATTCATCTGCCGGCCTGCTGAGTTTGGATCTGCTTTGATATCTGGGTGAGCATATAGTTGGGCAAAGAATTCTTCAATGGTCAACTCACCAATTGCCATCATAAACGTTTGATCCCGATAATACCCTGATCTGAAATCTCCCTTTTTAAAAAATTTTGCCATCACAATCTGAGGCAACTCCTTCCCGTCTCCGAAAATCCCAAACTTTGCCTTTCCGGTTAACACTTCCTTTCTGCCCAAAAGTGACATCTCCCTGCTTATATGAGCTATTCTGAAATCTTTTAAGATCTCTTTTTTTTGCTGGGTTGAATTTTTCAACTCTGTCACTTCTTTCGTTGTCATTAGAATCCAGATTGTGTTAATAACATAGATAGTTCCTTTCACTCTGCAACGGCAAAACTATAATAAGATGTTGAAGAGTATTAACAAAATAAGCGCTCAAAAACCTATGCTATTTTATTTCCCAACAACTTTGATAAAGAAAGATATTAAAGGCTTCAAAATAATTTGAAGCTCTTAATCTACATCAGAAAAAAACCTACTGAGAAAGAAACGGTATCATTACTCAGTAAATCCACCTTTTGTCATATTGATCGGATCAAGAGCCTTTTTGAGCTCTTCATCTGTAAGATCGGTCATCTCTTTTGCAACATCTATCACTGCTCTGTCTTCAGCAAATGCAGTTTTGGCGATCTTAGCTGCTTTATCATATCCAATCAACGGATTAAGCGCTGTCACAAGTATAGGATTTTTACCAACCATTTGCTCAATTACATCTTTTCGCACAATTAATCCTTTAACAGATTTGTCTGCAAAGTTTCTGGTGGCATTAGCCAAAATTTCAATGGATTGAAGCAAATTAAACGCCACGACAGGAAGCATCACATTTAATTCAAAATTACCTGATTGCCCTCCAATGGTAATAGTAGTGTCATTCCCAATGACTTGTGCGCAAACCATTGTCAGAGCCTCTTCTATCACCGGATTTACTTTTCCGGGCATGATTGATGATCCGGGCTGTAGTGCCTTCAGTTGAACTTCACCTATCCCACTATTGGGTCCGGAGTTCATCCATCTGAAGTCATTGCCAATCTTCATCAGACTTACAGCCAGAGTTTTGAGTTGTCCGGACAATTCAACCGGTGCATCCACCGTAGCTTGTGCTTCAAAATGGTTTTCAGCCTCTGTAAAAGATTCACCCGTTTCTTTTGAAATCACGGCTGCAAAACGTTTCCCAAAATCGCTGTGTGTATTAATACCGGTACCAACAGCCGTACCTCCCTGAGGTAACTCCAGCATTCTTTTCATTGACGACTCAATTCTTTCTATACCGAGTTCTATTTGACGTGCATACCCACTAAACTCCTGTTGAATTGTGACAGGCATCGCATCCATCAAATGGGTGCGACCTGTTTTGACGACGTCTTTGTACTCTTCACCTTTTGCAAGCAATGTTTTTTGCAGATGAGAAAGAGCAGGAATTAACTGATTCCTTAATTCCACTACAGCGGCAATACGAATTACAGTTGGAATAACATCATTTGAACTTTGACCAAAATTAACATGGTCATTCGGATGAATCACAGTTTCTGTTCCTGATTTTAATTCATTGGCTCTTTTCGCAATGATTTCATTCGCGTTCATATTGCTCGAAGTGCCTGATCCTGTTTGGAAAATGTCCAATACAAAATCGTTGTCAAACTTGTTTTCGATGATTTCAAGAGAAGCCTTTTGGATCGCCTCAGAAATCGGTTTATCGAGAAGGCCTAACTCTTCATTTACAATGGCTGCTGCATACTTCACCCTGCCTAATGCAGATATAAAAGCAGAGTTAAAACGGATACCACTTATTGGAAAATTGTCAAATGCTCTTTGTGTCTGAGCTGCATAATAGGCGCCGGCCGGCACTTTTACTTCACCCATGGAGTCTTTTTCGATTCGAAAATCGGCCATAATACTTACCTGATATTTTTAGTTAGTCCGGCTCTCATAGTGATTTTTAATTTTTAAAACAAAACCCTGTTTTACTCTCTATCAAGAAGCAGTAACTTCTCTGCCAGTCTGATTTCTATGGAATCCCGGTGATTGTATATTCTATGAAAGATAGGTTTTTTATGGCAAAATCAGAAGAAAGGCGACGGTTATTCCGGTAGTTTTTTACTATAAATACGATATCGTTTATCCATAGTCCCGCCAATTTTTTCAGCAACCCGAATCATCTGGATATTATTTTCCAAAATCCAGCCGACTTCTGAAGAATAGACATCTTTAATCAATCCATTTTCGATCGCTTCTCTATGTAGGAGTACATCTATTCCTCTGCCCTGATATTCCGGCAGAACACCCATCAAAGCGGTTCTGACTTTATTAATTTTTCTCTTGTTCAACAAAATTTTAAAAAGACCAAAAGGCAACAATTTTCCATTCATTTTTCTGAAAATCTGATTGTAATCAGGTAGTGCTACTGAAAAGGCAACCGGTTTCCCATCTATTTCGGCAACGTGTGCAAAGTCCGGATCAACAATCATTTTTAAATCAGAAGCAAGTTGATCAAACTCTTCAGTTGACAGTGGAATGAATCCCCAGTTATTCTTCCATGCACTGTTAAATATTTCCCGGATGATCTTTACTTCATCTTTTATTTTCCTCAGTTTGATCTTTCTTATTTGGATACCGGGCAATCGTTTCCTTACAATTTCAACAGCTCTTGCAGCCCGATCCCGATCTACGCTATCCTGTGTAACCAAATAGGTTAATAGATCCATCTCCTTTGTATAACCGGCCGTTTTAACAATCTTATCGTAATAACTCTTATGGTAGGGCATCAAAATGGACGGGTATTTGTCAAATCCTTCTACCAAGATTCCGATTTCATCCATCATCCCCGGATTTGCCGGTCCCATTACCTGCATCATTCCTTTTTCACGTAACCAGTCTTCAGCCACTTTGAAAAGCAAATCCGCTGTCGACTGATTATCTATACATTCAAAAAACCCAAAAAAACCGGTCTTTGTCTGATGAAAATGATTATATCTATGATCAATAATTGCTGCAATTCTTCCCGCTGGTTTATCATTAAAAGAGGCGTTGAACAGCGAAATTTCGGCATTGTTATAGAAAGGATTCTTCTTCGTATCCAGAAGTTTTTTTTGTTCAATCAGGAGTGGGGCGATCCAATACTGATCATCTTCATAGTGGCGATAAGGGAAATGTATAAACGCCTTTTTCTCCTCTTTTGAAGTTACGTAAGTTATCGTATTCGTATTCTTTTCTGATGTCGGTTCAGTATTCACTGCACTTTTGTATCAATAAGTGACCGGCCATTCTCATCAATAATACCGTGTTTAATTCCTACTTTTCTAAACGCATCCAGTATCATATTCAGATGTTCATCAGTGTGTGTGGCCATATAACTGGTTCGGACCAAAGCCTGGCCGTTAGGTACAGCCGGAGGTACGACAGCATTGACATATACTCCGGCTTCAAAAAGATCTTTCCAGAACTGAAAACAACTGTACATATCACCAACAACCACCGGAATGATGGGGGTCTGACTTGTCCATACATTAAAACCGAGATTTCTCAATTCATTACGCATATAATTTGAAATCTCTTCTAATCTTTTTAATCTCCACGGTTCTTCCTGAAGAATTTCAAGTGATTTTAATACTGTAGCGACATTTGCAGGCGGCATACTGGCACTAAAAATATGAGCAGGGGATTTATGTCTTACATATTCAATAATTGCTTTATCACCGACTAAAAAACCACCCAGTGAAGCAAAAGATTTTGAAAACGTACCACTGATCAGATCAATTTCATCCTTTAATCCGAATACCGAAGCAGATCCCCTTCCACCATCACCAATTACACCGATTGCGTGGGCATCATCCAGATAAAGTCCTGCACCGTACTCCTTCGAAATTTCCACCAACTCCGGTATTTTTGCCAGTGTTCCTGACATAGAGAAGACACCATCACTAACAATAATTTTACCTGCATCAGGATCTGCCTTTTCAAGAAGCAGTCGAAGGTGATCCATATCATTATGACGGTATCGAACGGTTTTTGCATTTGAAACCTGAGTCCCAACTACGATACAAGCATGATTATCCCTGTCCGAGAATATAATATCATTTCTGTCTGCAATGACCTGGATAGATCCCTCATTTGTCTGATATCCGGTGCTAAACAGGACACACGCTTCTTTATCCATGAATACAGCCAGTTTATCTTCCAGTTCAAGGTGAAGATCCAGTGTACCGTTCAGATATCGTGATCCGGTACATCCTGTTCCGTACAGTTTGATCACCTTCTGAGCTGCTTCTATCGTTCTGGGGTCGTTTGTCAGCCCTAAGTAGTTGTTAGAACCGGCCATAATTACATCCCTGCCTTCAATATTTACGATCGTCCCATCAGTTGCCTGTAGTGGTTTAAAATATGGATAGAGACCAAGTTTTTTTATCTCTTCTGCAATCGTAAAATCGTAAGCCTTTTTAAATACTTTATGATAAGAAAGGTTGGCTTTTGGGTCGGCCATTATAAAAAATTGTTTTAAGTTCAATTAAACAAATATACCGAGTATTAAGTTTCTATCAAATTTAAACGAACCAACTGTACTTTATTCATATATACTCCTCAGATAGGTGATATATTTTTCAACTACTGCATTCCAATTAAATGTTTTGATCACATAATCTTTTGCACGAATTGAAAACGTATCCAGGTCGTTATTTAATACATCATCAATTTTATCGGCAAATTCTGTTGCGTCGCCTTGTTCAATTCTATAACCGTTCACTCCTTGTTTGATCACATCTTTGATCCCCTCAAGATCAGAAGCTATTGCAGGTACACCGGCCCGGTTTGCTTCTAAAATAACAATTCCAAAACCCTCCATATCACCAGGAACCGGAATATTTGGCATAATAAACAGATCCGATGCTGAATAACAAATAGAGAGCATCTCCTTTGAAATTTTACCGGTTAACACGATACGGTCTTTGAATTCTGAATGGTTTCTTGCCTCTTTAATATTTTCAAATTCGGGTCCCGAACCCACAATCATATAGACAAAATCACTTTCTATTTTTGGAAGCACATTTTCGATAAACCACTGATGCCCTTTTCTTTTAACTTGTCGGCCAACCGTCAGTAATACTTTACGGCCTTCGTGATTATTCAGATACGTTTCATGAAGTATTTTTAAAGCATCTTCTTTTTCAGGTAAATTTTCATGTTCTTTTTCTTCATATCCATTTGGTAATACTACACCTTTTTCCGGATCCATACCTCTCAGAATAGAAGCATTTCGGGTAGCAGATGAAACTGATATTACACCGTCTAAATATTTAAAAACAAATTTCAGATACCACTGATAGATAGCAACCGGTAGTGTGACATCCTGTCCATGATTAATCGTTACTTTCGGAACTTTTGGTTTAGTCACCATAAATGGCAAAACCCCGGCAGTAACCATAGAAGAGAATAATATTACATCGGGTTTAACTGATTTAACCTTCATTGGAATTCTCCACAGCAATGAAATTAAAAAAAAGGTTGTTTTTACCCCGATATAACTCCATGAAGAGTGCAATATGATAGAGTCAATCTCAACCTCTTCTCTTCGGTTGAGTGCTTTTGTCATTTGTAGACTTACATTTTGCATACCACCTAAATTCTTTAGTGGCTCATTTTTCGGAGGGTGTAGATGTGATATGTAGAGAATTCGCAAATCCGGTTCGATTTAGTTTAACCTATTTCTTTATAGTAACTGAGCAAATACCCATTCACTGCATCCCATTGATACTCATTTGCTTTCGTTATCGCAGCATTCGACATTGAGGTTCTAAGGCCTTCGTCAACGATCAATTTTTCGATAAATTTATAGAAATTATCGATACTTTCAACAGGAATAACGTATCCATTTTTACCATGATTCACCAATGATCTGCTGCCTGTAGCATCTGCCACTACAGCGGGTAATCCACTTGCCATTGCTTCAAGTGTTACATTACCAAACGTTTCTGTATCCGAAGGAAAGAAAAATATTTCGCTTGAAGCATAAGCCTTTGAAAGTTCCTCACCGGTTAGAAACCCTGCGTAGAAAGCATCAGGCATCCGTTCTTTCAATTCTGACATCGCCGGTCCATCACCTACGATCATTGCTTTTACACGGGAATATTTTTTTTCCAGTTTATTCACTACATCTGCAAAAATTCCCAGGTTTTTTTCCCATACCAACCGTGAGACAAAAGTGATCACAATATCATCCGGTTCAAATCCACACTTTTTTCTCCAAATTTCATCCCGATGGTCAGGATTGAATCGTTCATGATCGATCCCTCTGGCCCAAATTTTAAGATCACTTTTGATATTTCTCTCAATTAATAGGTCCGCCATCGATTGAGAGGGTACATATACATGCTCACATTTTTCATAAAACCAACATAAATACTTCCACAAGAGAGGTTCCAGAATTGACAAGTTATAGTATTTCAAGTAACTGGAGAAGTGAGTGTGATAGGATGAAACAATCGGTTTGCCATTTCTGATTGCCCATTTTAAGGCTTTGAATCCCAACAGATCAGGTGTAGCTATATGTACAATATCCGGATTAAACTCTCTTAATTTATTTTGGGCTGAAACCGGAAATGATCTGCTGACCCGATATTCTGATCTGCCCGGTAATCTTGTAGATGGAACGGCCACAAAATCACCCTCATGATCAATAACAGGGTGTTGAATCGTAGGGCCAAAAACAAGAACCTGAACCCCATTTTTAATCAAAAAAGCAACCATTCGATTCAATGTCAAAGATACACCATCACGAATATGATTATAATTGCCCGTAAAAATTGCTACTTTCAATCTATAAACTCTTTTTAAATGCAGTTGCCAACTTACTATCTTTGGCAGTGAACTCCATAGGTCATCAGAATATACGAATTAATGAATGCATTTATCACCGGTGCAACCGGTTTTATTGGAAGTCATCTTGCCGACAAACTGATCGAAGACCCGGAGTGGGATCAGGTCAAATGTCTGGTTCGAAACAAAGAAAAATGGCTTGAAGGAAAAGAGTATACTCGCATAGAGGGTGATCTTCACTCCATTAAATCGATCCAAAAAGCTTTAAAAGATGTAGATGTGATATTTCATATTGCAGGAATCGTCAAAGCACCGGATCAGAAACAATTTGATCATGCCAATGTTGATGCAACTGAGAATATCATAAAATTGGCAAAAAAAACGGGTGTAAATAAACTGGTTATACTCTCATCACTGGCAGCCGCCGGCCCCAGTAACGGTAATCCCAGAACAGAAGACGAACCCTTTGCCCCTGTTAGTATGTATGGGATATCAAAAATGAGAATGGAAAAAATGATCGCCTCTGAAGTTGGTGATGATCTCTCTGTTACCATTTTGAGGCCACCTGCCGTTTATGGCCCGCGCGAAGAGCAGATATTTACTCTTTTTAAAATGATGAACAATGGAATCGCACCCCTGATTGGTGATGGTGAGAATCCAAAAGTTTCACTTATTTTTGTGGATGACCTGATACAGGCGATCGTTAAAGCTGCAAAGCAGTCAGATAAAGGTGTTCACACTTACTTTGTGAGTGATGGAAATATTGTAAACTGGAATCGAATAAAAAATATCGTAACAACAGTATTGGGGAAAAAATCAGTTACCATTTCAATCCGTCCCGATTGGGTCAAGAAAATTGCAGGTGTTATTGAAACAACAGCGTCATTTTTTGGTATATATCCCGTTATCAACAGGGAAAAAGCGAATGAAATGGTTTTGGAATGGACTTGTTCCTCTCAAAAAGCGATTAATGAACTCAATTTTGAGCCTCAATTTACACTTGAGGAAGGTATTTCCAGAACAATCAGATGGTATAAAATACACAAATGGCTTTAAGATTATGCTAAGAACCACAGTTAAATCTCTTCTGATTTTATCACTCCTGATTTTACACGGATTTATTTCCATTCAGGCACAACTCATTCAGGATCTGAACCGTCAGATTGAAATTGCAAATATCATTAATATCAACAGCTCAGAAACCCATCTGTATGTCTTATCAGAAAGTGAGGGTTTAGCAGTATTCAGAGCCCATAGTGATTCACTTCAGTGGCTCTACTCCTCTACCGGTATGCAGGAGCGGGGCCATTTACTGAAAAGCGATATTCGTTTTGCCTATCTTTTTGGAAACAATCGGAGATTAACAGTCATAGAACCTACCTCGGTACTCGGAGTCTACTCATCGACCATTTTGCCTTCCCGTCCAATTGCAGTGGAAAGAATCGGGTTTAGACTCTATACGGCAATGAACAATGGGTATCTTGGATATATTAATCTGGAATCAGCTGAAAGTGTGGATTTTGAAATAAACATACTTGAAAATTCTGATAGAATAATCGATCTGGCGTCTGATAATTTAAACAATCTTTATGCACTTAATGTTGATAGTGAAATCATCATTTATGAAATGGGTGATGATGATGAAATTGAACGTCACTCAATCACTCAAACAGATCGAAGGGTTGATCGCATTTTTCTGTTAGGTGATGAACTGATTGGCACCGATCATACAGGAAATCTTTATCTGATTAATTCCAATGGTGTTACAAGAAGGATCACTCAGATATCAGGCCCTGTTGAAAGACTCTCATTATGGGAGGATACGATTATAGCAAGAACCACATCACATGAACTGTGGATCGGTTCATTATCCGGTGAGTTTGAGCTATGGAAATCAGGTGAACAATCCGGTAACTATTTTACAGTTTCTGATGGAAATTTATGGGTATCTGAGTTTGACGTCGTAACTCCCGTAATCAGGCAAGAACAGATGGTTAATTCGGCCCAGAATCGAAATTTAACAGATGAATTCAGGTTAAAGAATATCAATGATGTCATTTTACCGTTTCCCAGAGCGCTGATTCTTCCATTAGAATTTGTGAGTCCGGTAGATATGAGCCAAGTATCAATCAGTTATGATGCTCCATTTAACAATGCCCGGATTAGGGGTAATACACTCTACTGGCAACCATTGGCATCACAAACCGGAAGACACAAGGTTTCAATAACAGCCAGTAGTGCAGATGGCCGTACAGCCACACAAACTTTTGTTATTGATCTCCGCTCTTTTAATACTCCCCCACAGTTTACTTCAACCAGACCTGTTACCATACCTGTAGATGAACTATTTGACTTTCAAATTACAGCTATCGATCCGGATGGACTGGATCAAAACCTAATTCGATATCTGGGAGTAGATATGCCTAACGGAGCTCAAATTGAGGAACAAACCGGTATGTTCAAATGGTCACCCACAATCAGACAAGTGGGTGAACATCGTTTTCAAGTAATCGCTACCGACCAATACGGCGCAGCAGCTTCCCAGAATTTTACAATCAATGTAATAGAAATTACTCAGGAAGAAGATACTTTTTAAAGTGATAGAGAATGATCAAATCTCAGAGAACCTGCTTCAATGGTATCAACTAAATAAACGAAATCTCCCATGGAGAGATACAAATGATCCGTATAAAATTTGGATCTCTGAAATCATGTCACAACAGACTCGGGTTGATACAGTAATCCCTTACTTCAACCGGTTCATAGAGGCATATCCCGATGTTCAATCTCTGGCCGGTGCTGATCGGCAAGAGGTTTTAAAGCTTTGGGAAGGACTTGGATATTACAGCAGATGTAGAAATCTATATCAAACGGCCAATGATATTGTAAGTGATTTTAAGGGTACAATACCCTCTAAATATGAGGAAATCATCTCTTTAAAGGGTATTGGCCCTTATACAGCAGCTGCAATTTTAAGCATCGCATATCAAAAGAAGTATGCCGTTATGGATGGTAATGTTATCAGGGTATTGACACGATACTTTGGCATTCGAGAAGACACGCGTAACAGCCATACCAAAAAGTCGGTACAAGACATTGCAGATCAACTTATACCTGAAGACCAACCGGGTAATTTTAACCAGGCATTAATGGAATTGGGTGCACTGGTTTGTAAGCCGGCCAATCCGTTATGTGATAATTGCCCGATTTCTGTTCATTGTCAAGCATATCAAATGACGGAAACGGATACCATACCCTATAAATCTCCGGCTAAAAAAGTCCCCCATTATGAGATCGCAGTGGGTTTGATAGTTAATCAAAATGGTGAACTGTTGATAACATTAAGGCCTGATAAAGGAATGTTGGGTGGACTTTGGGAATTTCCGGGTGGGAAAAAGGAACCTGAGGAAACCCTTAAAAAGACTGTTGAAAGAGAGATGAAAGAGGAGTTGAATATTGATGTGATTGTTTATAATAAAATGAAAGTCTTGAAACATGCGTACTCTCACTTTAGGATTACAATGCACGCTTATTGGTGTTCTATTCAAAACGGAACCCCCAAACCAATAACAAGTGATAAGTTGATTTGGGTCTCTTTAAATGAGATCGATCAATATCCGTTTCCAAAAGCCAATAAAACTTTAATTGATGAACTTAAACAGATGGAAAACGATGATCTCACCAGATTTTTGAACAAATTATGAAACCATCATTTCTTCGTAAAAGATCAAAAAAGAGCTTATTCGAACTGAAACCCTATCTGGATTCCATAAATGACCTGATAGAAAAGCCGGCTTTTGTCGATTCCGACCCGGTTCAATTCATGCACGCATTTACAGAAAAAAAAGATATGGAAATTGCCGGATTCCTTGCGGCATTATTGGCATGGGGTCGGCGCGATATTGTCATTTCCAAAGTCAATGATCTTCTTCAGAGGATGAACTATTCACCCTATGATTTTGTGATCGGATATGATCAGAGTCAGTTTTCAAAACTCAACGGCTTTAAACACAGAACATTTAAACCGATCGATATACATGGATTAATATGTGCCTTGGCTGTTGTCTACCGGACTTATGATGATCTTGAAAGTTTCTTTAGCAGTTGTTATCAGAAAGGCAATAAGTCGGGTCGGCCATTCTTTTCCATCTTTCAGGAAGAGTTCTTCAAACTGAGCATCGAATTACAGCCCCGCACATTAAAACATATATCAAACCCTGAAAAAGGAAGCACCTGTAAACGACTTTATATGTTTTTAAGATGGACAATAAGAAAAGGAAGTGCGGTCGATATGGGAATATGGTCTTTTATGGACCCCTCTGAATTATTGATTCCTTTTGATGTACATGTCGCTCGTCAGGCCAGACGTTATGGTCTGATTACCCGAAAAACAGACGATTGGAAAACGGTTAACAATCTCACTGAGACGTTAAGACTCTTAAACCCGAATGACCCTGCAAGGTATGATTATGCACTATTCGGTCTGGGAGCTCTTAATTATGAACTTCCAAATAAATTCCTTCTTAACCGGGTTTAAAAGCCTGAGATTTTCAGAATTCTGTTGACTTCAAACAACATATAACCGGTAATGCCGGCCAATAATCCTTTAATCAATTCTTATAGTTTATCAATCCAAATTTTTTTAAATAGTTTGCTATTTTTTTCTAAAAACTCTTTTTATATTACGGGTCTATTTAAAATTCACAACCAATTGGTAAATATGATAGGAGTAAACGTAAAAGATAACGAAAGTATCGATCGCGCTATTAATCGTTTTAAAA
>JBBDJK010000099.1:18918-23884 GCA_040879905.1 Balneolaceae bacterium
GGAGTAAACGTAAAAGATAACGAAAGTATCGATCGCGCTATTAATCGTTTTAAAAAAATGATCACTCGTTCTCGAGTATTGAATGAGTATAAAGAGCGTCAGCAGTTTGTAAAACCTTCTGAAGAGAGAAGAGAAGCGATGAAAAAAAGTGTGCGTGAAGAGAGACGTCGTCAAAGAGATAACTACTAATCCTGTTTAGGCGATTATCTGAACAGGTCAGTAATTTGTACTGCGGTTTTTATTTTCATTTGATTCAAAGATTCTGCAGTTTCATTTTTTGGTATTACGGCCGTCTTCATACCCATCTTATCAGCTTCCCTGAGTCTCTGATCTGAAAATGAGACCTTTCTAACTTCACCTCCTAACCCAACTTCGCCGAAATAAAGTGTGTTTTTTGGTGTTATTGAATCCTTCAGACTCGAAGCTAATGCTGATATTACAGCCAAATCAGCCGCAGGGTCAGACACTTTTAGCCCACCGGCAATATTCAAATAAACATCTTGTCCGGTAAACTGCATCCCCCCTCTTTTTTCAAGTACTGCAATCAGCAAAGCCAGCCTTCTTTGGTCGAATCCGCTTGCTGTGCGTTGTGGAGTTCCGTAACTACTTGGAGAAACAAGGGCTTGTACTTCCGCAAGTATAGGCCTGGATCCTTCCATAACACACGTTATTGCATTCCCGCTCACTTCAAGTTCCGAATCTGACATAAAAAGTGCGGATGGATTTGATACTTCTTGCAGTCCACTGCCTTTCATCTCAAAAACACCCACTTCCTGAGCCGGGCCAAATCGGTTTTTTATACAACGCAGCAATCTATAGTAGTGATTTTTATCTCCCTCAAAATGAAGGACGGTATCTACCATATGTTCCAGAATTCTGGGCCCTGCAATATCACCCTCTTTGGTAACATGGCCGATCATTAGAGTCGTAATGTTCTCTTTTTTTGCAATCTGCTGCAACATGGCGGAACACTCTCTTACCTGTTGAACACTTCCCGGCAAACTGGATAGTTCATCACTAAACATTGTTTGTATGGAATCGATGATCAAGAGGTCCGGATTGAGTTTTCTTGCTGTTGCTATCACACTTTGAATCTCTGTTACCGATCCGATGTGAAGATTTTCACCTGTCAAACCGATTCTGGATGCACGTTGTTTTATTTGTGATGCCGATTCTTCTCCTGCAATGTATAAAATCTTTAAACTTGGAGATTTCTGAGCGACCTGAAGCATCAGAGTGCTTTTCCCTATGCCTGGATCACCACCCAACAGTAAAAATGATCCCAGAACAAATCCACCGCCAAGTACCCTGTCAAATTCTATAAGATTTGATGATCTACGTTTCTGTGAGGATATGTCAACCTCAGAAAGCCGTACCACATCATTTTGATCAGCTTTAGAAACATCAATTTTGTGTTTATTACTTTCTTTACGTTTCTCAGTATTCTCCGTAAATGTGTTCCATTCTCTACAAGTTGGGCAGGTACCGAGCCATTTCGGAGAAATGTATCCGCAATTTCCACATTCAAATTGAGTCTTCTGTTTAGCCAAAATCTCTATCTAACCATTAATCTTTTATCTCATCCAGTTTATCAACAACTGACTCATTTACATACCATAACATTGCAAAGATTCCCAAACCGATACTGATATAATAAGATATAATTCTCCATGCAAATACAGCCAAACCGATAAACGCGGTTCGATCTATAAGAGGCCCTAAAAAAATTGCGAACAAACCTTCAGCACCTCCTGATCCGCCGGGTGTCGGGATCACCAGGAATGCAAGATTCATGGCAAGGCTTCTCAATATGAGTAGTACTTCGTCTCCCGGTAACAAACTTAAAATCACGATAACAGGAAGAGCAATCCTGCATAACCAACTCATCGTTGAGAGAAAAAATGCCTTTATGACAAAATTCAATGGTTTTTTTCTTAACCGCATTGAGTACTCTTCAAGATTTTCAGCTTCGGAATTTATCTTATCAGAATATTTTCGTAAAAAAGGCCAACTGAATATTGTTTTTAAAATCTTTTTAAGTGAAGCAGGATTAATCAGCAGCCCATAGGTTAATAATGCACCATACATCAGTAAACCGGAATAGATGAGCAACATTGTAACATTTCCAACCATTCCGATCTCTTCAGGAAGTACCTGAAAGTAAATGCTTGTGATCAACAGAATCGGAACAGCCAGCGCATACCAAAATTGGTCCAGTAATACGCCATAAAGAATAATAGCAGAGGATTGACCGAATTTAATTCCTTCTCTTGTCATTGCAAATGTAGCAACAGGTGCTCCACCGATCGTTGAGGGAGTCACAGCGGATGCAAAATCCCAAGTCAAAGCAATACGAATAGATGCCATTTTACTGATCATTTTGTCAGCTAAAAATCGAATTTTAGCAGCGGAAAAATAAATCCTCAAAAGGGATACAAAAATAGCCAACACTAAACCGGGCAATCTTTTTGCTTTCAAATGTTCAAAGATTCCGGGTGTATAGGTCAAATAGATCACAATCCCTATGCTAATCAGACTTAAGAGAATAGAGATCGCCAAATATTTAAAGGAGATCAGGGGTCCTGATGCAGAGCTATTTTGTACGTTTTCTTGCAATAAAAGAGTAGTTCAATCTTAGGTTGCAGTTACAGGACAGCAATATAAAAAAAGCCATATCGAAATGATTCCGATATGGCTTTTAAAAATGGATCAGGCGATAGTAATCTCGTCGTTGAGATATACATCCTGAATATGGTTGAGAAGTTTAACACCCTCTTTCATAGGTCTCTGGAACGCTTTTCGTCCGCTAATGAGTCCCATACCACCGGCTCTCTTGTTAATCACGGCAGTTTTTACAGCATCAGCGAAGTCATCGGCACCCGAAGCACCACCTGAATTGATAAGTCCCGCACGGCCCATATAACCATTAGCTACCTGATAACGGGTCAGATCGATAGGATGATCGGAAGTAAGTTCATCATAAATACGTTGATCCAGTTTACCATAACTTGACCCACCGGTATTCAGTGCAAGGTAACCGCCATTATTTTCCGGGAGTTTCTGTTTTACAATATCTGCTCCAATGGTTACACCGAGATGATTTGCCTGGCCGGTGAGATCTGCTGAAGAGTGATAGTCCACACCATCAACTTTAAACGCACTATTTCTTGTGTAGCACCAGAGTACAGTTGCCATACCTAATTCGTGTGCATATTCAAATGCTTCTGCTACTTCGACGATTTGTCTGGATGACTCTTCAGAACCGAAATAGATCGTTGCGCCAACAGCAGCAGCACCCATATCATACGCTTTTTGTACTGTACCAAACATGATTTGATCATATGTGTTCGGATAGGTCAGAAGTTCATTATGATTGATCTTTACGAGAAATGGAATTTTATGAGCATATTTTCTTGCAATAGCTCCAAGCACACCGAATGTAGATGCAACAGCGTTACATCCTCCCTCAATAGCCAGTTTTACAATATTTTCCGGATCGAAGTAGGCGGGATTTTTTGCAAATGATGCACCTGCACTGTGCTCAATTCCCTGATCTACAGGAAGAATTGAGAGATAACCGGTACCGCTTAGCCTACCGTTATTAATCAATCTTTCCAGATTCTGCAATACCCGTGGGTTTCTGTCTGAGTGATACCATACATCATCTACATGTGTAGCTGATGGAACGTGAATTTTATCTTTAGGTATGGTTTTACATACGTGATTTAATAAGGAGTCAGCATCTTTCCCCAATAGTTCTTCTATACTTGATTTTTTTTGTGTCATTTTTAAATACTCCTGTCTTTATAATTAGGAATTTCGTTTAACACCTCAATATACGTGTTAATTTTACAATTGGCTATTAAGAGACCTATACTTCTGACATGGAAGCGCTTTGTTTTCAATTTTTTAATCCATTGTGGGGAAATCCATAAAAACCCGTATTTTTGTCTACATGATCTTAGAAGAATTAAATATTAAAGAACAACCATTACTCCTTGCACCGATGGAGGATGTAAGTGATTCACCGTTTCGGCAGATCTGTAGAAAAAAGGGTGCTGACATTGTTTATACGGAATTCATCAGTTCGGAAGCCATTATTCGAGATGCAGATATTGCTCTTCACAAGATGAATTTTGAGGAGATAGAACGACCATTCGGTATTCAGATTTTTGGCGGGCGTGAAGAAGCGATGGAGGGTGCTACTAAAGTAGCGGTGGCCAATAAACCCGACCTGGTGGATATTAATTTTGGATGTCCGGTCTATAAAATTGTAAAAAAAGGTGCCGGATCTGCCTGTTTGAAGGATCTTGGCATGATGGAGAGAATGGCCGGTACAGTAGTGGATGCTGCCGGAGATTTACCGGTAACCGTAAAAACCAGACTTGGATGGGACGATAGTACTATACGTATTCAGGAAGTAGCCTTAATGCTTCAGAGTATCGGTGTAAAAGCACTTACCGTTCATGCTCGTACACGGGCTCAGAAATACAAAGGAGATGCTCAATGGGAGTGGCTTAAAAAGTTGAAAAGAACTCCCGGCCTCGAAATTCCGGTTTTTGGAAACGGTGATGTAACTTCTCCTCAACTCGCCAAAAAAATGTTCGATGAAACGGGTGTTGACGGTGTCATGATTGGACGTGGAGCCATTGGTAATCCATGGATTTTTGAACAAACACGTCACTACATCGAATCCGGAGAGCTATTACCGGCTCCAACTCTTCAACAACGTCTCGAGTTGTGTGCCGAACAGTTGCAACTGTCGGTAGCACATCATGGCAGTCGTTATGGTGTAATTATCATGAAAAAACACTACGGACAATATCTAAAAGGCATTCGTAATGGGAAAAAACTGCGAACAGCTATTATGGAAGAAAAAGAGATGGAACCTATTTTGGAGTTGCTGCTAAATTTTAAGGAAGAAGAGGTATTTGCGGTGGTTTAATGGGAGATGTGAGATGTGAGA
>JBBDJK010000100.1:0-3718 GCA_040879905.1 Balneolaceae bacterium
CCCGACCGCTGTCGGGGTTTCAGGTTGGAGCACAGGAGCCGAATCAACCCGTCACATTGAGCACAGGAGCCGAATCAACCCCGACCGCTGTCGGGGTTTCAGGTATCAGGTTGGAGCGTAGCGACAATCCCGACCGCTGAACAATAAGCCCATGAAAAATGAAGAGTGGTTATAATCCGGATCCGGATTAATCAGTATAAGAGATAGGATTATTAGCCGCTTCAATACCCCTGAATAATAGATACTCTTCGGGGGAGATATCAGCAATCATATAACTGATCGGATCCTGTGGCACATCTTCCAAGAGTACTTCATAGTGGAGATGCGGGCCTGCAGAGCGTCCGGTATTCCCGGAATACGCAACGATATCACCTCTTGTGACCTTGGTACCTACTTTGATATCAGATTCAAATCTGGACAGATGGGCATAACGGGTAATGATTCCAAATCCATGGTCAATTTCCAGTAAATTACCGAATGCGCCTCTTCGTCCTGCATGGATTACGGTTCCATCACCGGTTGCAAACACTTCAGTATTGACATCAGCCCTGAAATCTACACCTTCATGCATTCTATTATATCGTAAAATAGGATGTGGTCTCATACCGTAACCACTCACCATGATGCCGTTTACCGGTTTAATTGCAGGCATATTTCGAAGTCTCACCTGATTATCATTATATGAAGCTTTGATTTCATCAAATGAAAGTTTCTGTATTCCAATTCTTCTTTCAAGCTGATCAATTCTTGACGCTGTACTCTTAAGCAACTGTGAAGTCTCCTGGTTATAATAATCGAATTGAGAATAAGAATCTGAACCACCGATACCGGCAGTTCTTATATCTTGTGAAATAGGCTCAATACCCAAAATAGTTCGGTACATCTCATTATCATGTTGAGCAATTTTTTGCAACTCAACTTCAAGATTGTCAATGGAAGATGCCGTTTGAGTCAATTGATCCAAAAGAATCCTGTTTTCGTCTTTTAAAGCGATTTCGGCGGGAGTACCCACAAAATTGGTTAGAAATGATAGGGCAATGATTGCCATAACAGTCCCATTAATCAACCAAAATGAAAAAGAGTTAATGAGTTTATTTTTGGTGTTGTAAATTACCGGTACAAATTCACAACGATCCTCATCAAAGTAGTAATGATTCTTATGGTTTGACATATATATCAGTTAGCAAACATTTTGAGCAACTCATAAAATAGCTTATATCTTATAAAAAAGAAAATTTAGGAGAAATTTAACTACTCGAAATCACCTTCAAAATACTCAATGGCTCTTCTTGGCATATCACTTTGGTTTTTTTTGGAAGCGATATGATTCTTGATTTTCTTTTGAAATGCTTCTGCAGCATCATAACCATAGTGTTTTAACAGGTAATTCATGGCAATGACTTCAGCGATTACTGTAATATTTTTACCCGGAGTAATCGGTAGGTGAATCAGGGGTATTTTGGTACCCAAAATTTCAACTGTATCGTGATCAAGACCCGTTCGATTCAATTTTTGGCTGTCTTCCCAAAGAGATAATTCCAATACGACTTCAAGACGTTTTTGATACCTGATTGATCTGATACCAAACATAGACATGACATCCACGATGCCCAAACCTCTAATTTCCATGAAATGTTTATTCATTTCAGAAGCTGAAGCGAGTAATACACTTCCTTTTTTTGTTAACATGACTACATCATCTGAAACAAGCCTGTGACCTCTTTCAACCAGATCCAGGGCTACTTCACTTTTCCCCAGGCCGGATTTTCCACTAATCATAATGCCAATCCCATAAACATCAACCATTGTACCATGTAGTACAATTTGGAGCGCGAAAAAATCTTCCAAAAAATCTCTCAGCATAAACATAAATTTGGTTGTCTCCATTTCTGTACTGAAAACCGGGATATTTCTTTCTTCTGCTTCTTTTAAAATTTTGTAATTAAATTGATTGTTATCAGTTAAAAAAATTACCGGTATATCAAAAGAGACCAGTTTTTTGAATGCTTTTATTCGTTCTGATTCCGGTAAATGATCTAAAAAATTGCACTCTGTGTTGCCGATAACCTGAATTCTTTGATAAGTGAACAGATCAACATAACCGGCCAGTGCGAGGCCCGGACGGTGAAGATCTGCTTCTGTTATGAGTCTATTTTCAATCTGGTCTTCTGCTGCACAAGGTTTCAGATCCAGTTGAACTCTCTCCTTCAAGCGCTCAATTAATTCTGAGACTTTGATATGATCACGTATAGGTATCGCTTCCTGGTCTGAAATTGGCATAATCTATCTTTACAAAGTGTTAAGTGATAATGGAATGGATAAATTTATTATTAAAATAACCCCGTTTTTTTTAAAGATTTTGAAGATTGATTTCGAATGTTCAAAATACGGGGTTATTTGATCTTTAAACATGAATGTCAATAGTTTTCGTAATGTTTGGTTTTGTATTTACGAAGCTGTCGAACGGCATTATCTACAGCTGTTCCGATTGCTTGTTCATAGGTTGGTGCTTCTTCAGATACGGTAAGGAGTTTTTTGGGAACCTTTACATTTAATTCAGCGATAGCAGGGTTATCGTCATTCTGTCCGGGACGAAGAACGATATCACAAACAATAATTTTGTCAAAAAATTGATCCAGTTTCTCTACAGCGTTAAGGCTGAACTCTTTGAGATCAGGACTTGATTGAAAATGTCTTGCTGTGAATGTGGTTTTCATGTTTCCTCCTTTAGGATTTAATTTAATTTAATTTAATTATTAGCCCTGGGATGGGCTTGACTGTATACATTTTTGAGGCGTTCTACACTTGTATGTGTATAGATTTGAGTGGACGCTAAACTTGAGTGTCCTAAAAATTCTTTGATGATACGGATATCTGCACCTGCATCGAGCATATGAGTAGCAAAACTATGGCGTAATGTGTGAGGGCTTTTTTGTGTAACTTCACTGACTCTCATAAAATAATCTTTAACAATCCTCTGCACTTTTCGCGAATACATTCTACTACCCCCGGAAGCGATAAAAAGAGCTTTTTTTGCATCAATGTCACTCTTAGATTTAATCATATTCTTTCTGTTTTGCAAATGGTCAGAAAGAGCTTGCGCTGCTTTTTCACCAATGGGAATCGTTCTCTCCTTTTTACCTTTTCCAAATACTGTAATTTGCATTTGTGATAAGTCGAGATTTGTTACATCCAAACCGGTGAGTTCGCTCAATCGAATACCGGTTGAGTAGAACAGTTCAAGAATGGCTCTTTCTTGAATTTGATCCGGATCACTACGATCAGCCAAATCGATCATCATTTCAATTTCTTCACTTCTTACCGTTTTGGGCAATCTCTGTTCCTTTTTTGGGATTATCAATAAATGTGCGGGATTTTGTTCTATATAACCTCTTTTAAAAAGGTATTTATAGAATGAACGTACGGAAGCTACTTTACGTGCGATCGTATTTCTCGATTTTCCCTCTTCTGTGAGTTCACCAAGCCATAATCGGATCAATAATCTGTCTATTTGGCCGGCTTCCAGATCTTCCATTTTACAGTTTAACTCACCGCTGACGAATACCAAAAGCTGTTCAAGATCAGTTCGATATGAAGTGATCGTGTGTACAGATGCGTTACGTTCAATTTTAAGATATTGGAGATATTTCAGGATCAACTCTTTCATCTAACTCAATATGCTCACTCTTTTATAAAAAAAAAACTACTGTTATTTATT
>JBBDJK010000101.1:0-7639 GCA_040879905.1 Balneolaceae bacterium
GTACCCAAATATCTCGATGCCCAATAACTCTCTCTCAGGCTGGAAACCATCACACCCGACGATACCGAGGCATGAAGAAAATCATCCCCCTCCATCGCAATCCCTACATGCAAAACACCACGTGCTGTACGGAAAAAAACCAGGTCGCCGGGACGAATATAATTCCTTCTTACACTGGACCCCGACTGAAGCTGATCGCGGGTATGACGCGGTATCTGGATATCAAAATACTCCTCCAAAACCCGTTTAGTGAATGCAGAACAGTCTATTCCATTTTTACCACTACCCCCCAATACATACGGTGTACCGGCCCATTCACTATGTGCTTGATGCAATTTTTGGGTGATACTGTTCATCTCCACATGAGGCCGCTCCATGGTGTTCACCGCACCATCACCGGAAGATCGTTCAGGAAGGACACCGCGGCCTGACATTCCACACGCGTTCGTGATAAGAAATATCAGAAAAATCAAAAACAGATTTAGATACTTTGACGGTTGATCCATGCTAAACTTTTGATGATGAATATTGTATCTTCGAATAAAATAATAATAACACGTTTAGCAGTTAAAAATGTGTTATGATCGTTTAAGGAGTCCTGAACATTCTGTTACAAAGTTAGAGCTGATAGCTGATAGCTGATAGCTGATAGCTGATAGCTGATAGCTGATAGCTGATAGCTCAAAATTAAAAAATTCAACCTCTAAAAACGTAATAAAAATACAGATTATGCAGTTACTTGTAAATATCGATCATGTTGCAACACTTCGCAACGCCCGTGGAGAAGGTTATCCCGACCCGACAGAGGCAGCAATCGTTTGTGAAGAGAACGGCGCTGCCGGTGTTGTATTTCATCTGCGCAGCGACAGGCGCCATATACGGGACCTGGATGTTTATAACCTGAAATCTGCAGTTAAAGGACTCCTCGATTTCGAGATGGCCGCCTCAGATGAGATGATTACGATCTGTAAGGAGATAGATCCACACCTCTGTACACTCGTTCCGGAAGGAAGGGAAGAGCTGACCACCGAAGGGGGGTTGGATATGAAAAAAGTATTCGATGATTTTCAGAATCGGGTGATGCCGGCTTTTGAAGGAACCCATATTGAAATCAGCCTCTTTTTGGATCCAAACCCGGTCGATATTGAGCTGGCATCCAATTTGGGTGTAGACGCCATCGAACTTCATACCGGTACGTTTGCAAACGCATCCAATAAAGATGCTGAAAAAAGGGAATTGCAACGTCTCAAAGAGGGTGCTGAACTGATTCACGAGTTAGGTATGAAAGTTAACGCCGGACATGGGTTAAATCTGGATAATCTGCCTATTCTCATCGATCACGTTCCGTATATGGAAGACATTAGTATTGGTCATGCCCTCATTTCCAAAGCGCTCTTTTGGGGATTGGATAAAACCGTTAGAGAGTACCTTAAACTGCTCAATAAATAACAATGTACTCTCAGTTTTTTTTAAAGACTCGCAAAAACAATCAATTTGACTGACATTCAACATAAATCCGGATACGCTGCCATCATCGGAAAACCCAATGCCGGTAAATCTACATTGATGAACCGTATTTTGGGGAGTAAAATCTCCATCACAACTCATAAAGCTCAAACAACACGCCATCAGATCGTTGGAATTTACTCTGATGACGATACACAGGTCGTTTTTCTGGATACTCCCGGAGTCATATCACCAAAATATGAATTGCAACGAGCCATGATGAAAACAGTGGAACGGGCACGGGCAGATGCAGATATGATCCTTTTCATTTTTGATCCGACCGATTCTCACCCAACTGATGAAGTAATAGAGTTGCTACAATCCATCAATAAACCCATTCTATTAGTCGTCAATAAAATGGATAGCCTGGACGAATCAGCCGCCGGGTCCAAAGCAAAAAAAATAGAGGATTCTTTAAAAGTACACTCTACTCATTATGTCTCAGCTATTCATGGGGATGGCATTCCTGAACTGATGAAGTCCATTCGAACGTTACTTCTGCCCGGTCCCCCATTTTACCCCCCTGAAGACCTTAGTGAACATCCTGTTCGATTTTTTGTGTCTGAGTTAATCAGAGAACAGCTCTTTTTAAGGTTTCATGAAGAGATCCCTTACTCCTGTTCTGTAGAGGTGATCTCCTACGAAGAGAAAGAAGAGATCGATCACATTAGCGCCAATATCATAGTGAACCGCAAATCTCAAAAAGGGATGCTGATTGGAAAAGGTGGCCAGGCTATAAAAGATCTCGGCATCCGATCGAGAGAATCTATTGAGCAATTTCTCGGGAAAAAAGTATTTCTGGATTTACATGTAAAAGTGCGCGAAAAATGGCGGGAAAAGGAGAATTGGGTTCGGAATTTAGGCTATTAGTGGTCTTAAAAAACTCATTTTAAGTGCCCGATGACGAATAAAATATGATTTCAAAAAAATATTTTGCTTTCTAATTAAAAAAGATGTTATCATAAGACATATGAAAAATTCAGCAGAAAATATTCTTTGTCCGATGTGTATGTGTATGTGTTGTTGCACGTGATACAGAGGGTATAGCTTTTTCATTAAGAAATTTGAAGCCCTCTGGATAACAGCAGGGCTTTTTTGTTGACCGCTTTCTGCGGATTTGTTCTTTAATAATATTGAATTCTTATCCAGAAAGGTGGAGGGACAGGCCCTGTGATACCTTAGCAACCGGTCCCGGCAGATATGCCGGGTTGTCAGGTGCTAAATCCTGCTCGTTTCGACGATGGTTTTTTAAAACCTTTATCGAAATCGGGAAAGATGAGATGACAGGCATTTATTTGTACAAACTTGTACTCAAAAGCCTCTTCTGAAAATCTTTCCCACAGGATTTTTGGAAGAGGCTTTTTTTGTTTTCAACAGGATTTATGAAAACACAATCCATTTAATCTGTACAACATTGAGAAAAACATTTAACAACTGGTACGACAAAAAGATGAGATCCACTCAGGAACTTTCAGATGAGACGGATCTGATTGAAGATGTACTGGATCATATACAAACAATCGCTATTGTGGGAATCTCCAGAAACAGACATAAGGACAGCAATTTTGTAGGACGATATCTGCAAAATGCAGGTTATAAGATCATACCGGTCAACCCGGGTGCTGATGAAATCTTAGGTGAAAAAGCGTATCCGGATCTGACATCCATTCCTGTGCCCGTGGATGCTGTGGATATCTTTATAAAACCTGAATATGTATCTCAGATTGTGGATCAGGCACTGGAATTAAAACCAAAAGCGATCTGGCTGCAATTGGGTACCGGACAACATCCTGCAGAAAAATCAAAAGGTGAAGAGGCCGGTGTTATGATGATCCAGAACCGCTGTATCAAGGTCGATCACCAGTTTTTGATTCGAGATAGAGTTCAAAACGGATGATCGGCCCTGACCCCGGCCAACAATAACAAACACAATCAACCTGTCAACTAACTTCAACAACCAGACTAAAACAACAAAACCATGAGTACAAACGGACAAGAAAAAAACTACAAATTCGAAACCCTGCAACTTCATGCGGGTCAGGAGCCGGATCCAACAACAGGATCTCGTGCCGTACCGATTTATCAAACGACATCTTATCAGTTTAATGATACTGAACATGCTGCCACTCTCTTTGCCCTTAAAGATTTTGGCAACATCTATACAAGAATCATGAACCCGACAACAGATGTGTTTGAAAAAAGAATAGCCGCACTGGAAGGTGGCGCTGCAGCGGTTGCAACTTCATCCGGACAAGCAGCACAATTTCTTTCAATCATAACATTGGCAAAAGCCGGCGACAATATTGTATCTACTCCAAATCTTTACGGCGGAACATACAATCAGTTTAAAGTAACGCTGCCTCGTCTTGGTATTGATGTAAAATTCGTGGATGGAAATGACAGCCCGGAAGCCTTTGATGCAGCCATCGACGAAAATACCAAAGCGATCTATGTCGAATCGATCGGTAATCCCCGTGGGAATGTACCCGATTTTGAGGGGATCTCTGCTGTTGCCAAAAAACATGATATCGCACTGGTTGTGGACAACACCTTTGGTGCTGCAGGTGCTATCGCAAGACCCATCGATCATGGTGCAAACGTTGTGGTTCAATCGGCTACCAAATGGATAGGCGGACACGGTACCAGTATCGGTGGTGTGATTGTCGATGCAGGTAATTTTAATTGGGGTAACGGTAAATATCCACTCTTCACAGACCCCTCTCCTGCCTATCACGGACTCAATTTCTGGGAAGTATTTGGAGATCAGGGACCTTTTGGAAACATTGCTTTTGCCATTCGTGCCCGTGTAGAGGGATTGCGTGATGTAGGGCCTGCTATTTCACCTTTTAACAGTTTCCTGTTGCTACAGGGACTTGAAACACTCTCACTCAGAGCCGAACGACATACCGAAAATGCACAAAAACTGGCCGAATGGCTCGGTACAAATGAGGCCGTTTCATGGGTCAATTACACCGGGCTTCCCGATCACCCTCACCATGAAAATGGCAAGAAGTATCTGCAAAACGGACGCTTCGGGGCAGTGCTTACATTTGGGGTAAATGGCGGCTTTGATGCAGCACGTGAATTCATCGAAGGCGTTGAGTTGGCCAGTCACCTGGCTAATGTAGGCGATGCAAAGACACTGGTCATCCATCCGGCATCCACAACTCATCAACAGTTGAGTGAAGAAGAACAAGCTTCAAGTGGGGTCAAGGAAGACCTGATCCGTGTCTCTGTCGGCATTGAACATATCGATGATATCATCGGTGATTTCGAACTGGCTTTTAAAAAAATCAAAGTAAAAGCTTGATGATAAAAAAAATAGCAGAACTCCCTGGCCGGAGTTCTGCTAAAGTCAAAACGTGTGAATAAGATCAAAATGGTCTCACCACACATTCCTTCATAACATCTAAAATACGAAAGAAATGAGTATAGCAGAAACAACAATTTTAACAGAAAACGATCAACTTAAAAACGCTCTTGTCAATCTGATAAAAGGAGTACAGGATCAACCGGAAATCGCAAATGCTACGTTTCGAGCGAAATCAACGCTCAAAAACGGGTTTTTAGCAGATGTACAAACCCGAGGCTTTAATTATATCTCAGATGAACCTGCAGAATTGGGTGGAACCGATAAAGGGCCTAACCCAGTTGAGTATGTTTTAGGTGCATTTGCAGCATGCCAGGAAATTGTCATTAAGGCGTATGCAACCGTATTGGAAATCGACTTGAAAGAGGTCAAAGTTGAAGTAGATGGCAATCTGGATCTTCACGGTTTTTTAAACCTGACTGAAGAGCGTGCCGGATTTAAATCTGTCAGCTATAAAACAACGATCGTAACGAACGAAAAAAATACCGGAAAACTTAAACTGCTTGAAGAGCTTTCTGTGACCCGATGTCCTGTACTGGATATTATACAGAATCCTGTTGAAGTGTCCGGTAGTGTAACATTTGAACAGCACTAAGTAAAATCCTGCAGGATGTGATGTTAAAACTTCCTGCAGGATTTTCTTTAAAATATTGAAATTTCATGAACCAAGGTGTCACCAAAACAAAATTAGTTAAACCGTTTGTCACTGAATCAGGGTTTCGGTTTGAAAATCCAGATGTGGTTTATAAAACCTGGGGATCACTCAACAGTGAACGAAACAATGTTATTCTGATTTGTCATGCCCTTACCGGTCATGCCGCAGCAGATGAATGGTTTCCGGGTATCTTTGGTGAAGGCCGAATCTGTGACCCGTCAAAACATTTTATCATCTGTATTAATGTACCCGGAAGCCCGTACGGATCAATTGGTCCGTGGACAATAAACCCCGCAACCAACAAACCCTATCTGAACGATTTCCCGGAAATCACCATCAGGGATATGGTTCTATTTCAACAAATGTTACTGGATCAACTGGATATTCGGGGTATTGAACTTGTTATTGGTGGATCTCTTGGAGGTATGCAGGCATTAGAGTTTTCGATTATGGATAACCGGATTCAATCTGCGGTTTGCATAGCGATGAGTAAATCGCATAGTCCATGGGCAATTGGTATCAGTCATGCACAGCGATCAGCCATCATCAACGATACAAAATGGAACGGAGGAAATTATGACCGGGAAGATGGCCCGGTTCAGGGACTCGCGGCTGCCAGAATGATGGCCATGATCACGTATAGAACACCCGAAGATTATCAGTTAAAATTTGGAAGAGAGTTGCAAAATCAGAACAGCCAATTTCAGGTTGAATCTTATCTCAATTATCAAGGTGATAAACTGGCAAGCCGGTTTGATGCACACTCCTATTTAATTTTAACCAAAGCGATGGATTCACACGATGTTTCCAGAGACCGTGGGCAATTCGAAGAGGTATTGGGGGGTGTGAAAGTGCCGATAATCGTAGTGGGAATCAAATCGGATCACCTCTACCCTGTCTACGAACAGAAAGAATTAGCCCGGAACCTGGCAAATGCGGAGTATCATGAAATCACCTCCAGTTATGGGCATGATGCTTTTCTGATCGAATTTGATCAACTCAACAAAATTATTCAATCATTTACGGATCAAAAACTTGTCAAATAAGGAAACGATGTCACAATTAAAGGCTATCCAAAAACCAATCTATATACACACTCCTAAGGTGAAAAAACTCTTTATTGCAGGAGTGGGTGCTGTGGGTCATACACTTTTAAAACAAATCTCCAGATATGGGCCTGAAAAATCATTGAGAGTACTTGGCGTTTGCAATAGTAAACATCAGCTTTGGTACGAACATTCTCAGAGTGACTATTCAATATCCGAATTGTTAAGAGCACCTGAACTCAATTGGGAATCCATATTCCAAAAACTGACTTCCTATGAAAGTGGGTCGATCATTTTTGTTGATACAACCGGGAGCCAGGAAGTGGCTAACCATTATCCCCGGCTATTGAGAAATAATATACATGTGGTTACACCCAGTAAACTTGCCAATACCCAGAGGCAAGACATCTTTGACCAGTTACACCATACCGCAGCCGAAAATCGTGTTGAATTCCTTTACGAAACGAATGTAGGGGCCGGGCTTCCCATCATATCAACCATTAAAAACCTGATATATACCGGTGATGAAATATTGGAAATAAATGGTGTCTTATCGGGAACGATGACCTATCTGTTTTCTGAATTGGATAAGGGTAATAGTTTTAGTGAATCTGTGATCAAAGCCAGAAGGTTGGGTTATGCCGAGCCTGACCCACGGGATGATCTGTCGGGTGAAGATGTTGCCCGTAAGTTTATGATACTTGCGCGTATTTGTGGATGCCGAATAGAAAGAGAAGAACTGGACGTAGAATCACTGATCCCCGAACAACTTAAACAAGTGGATTCCGTAACCTTTTTGGAAAGGCTTCATGAAGTAGATGTGGAGTGGAAACATAGATTCGAGAAAGCCAACAAATCCGGAAATACACTGCGTTTTTCAGGAAGATTAAAAGATGGGGACATAAAAATAGGAATTGAATCAGTACCTGTCTCCTCCAGCTTAGGTCAGTTAAACGGGACAAATAATCTGATTCAAATTAGAACCAAAAGGTACAACGATCAGCCATTAATAATTCAAGGGCCGGGAGCCGGAAAAGAGGTGACTGCAGCCGGGATTCTTGC
>JBBDJK010000101.1:7739-23591 GCA_040879905.1 Balneolaceae bacterium
GCCACTCTCAGGATGTACCGGTATAAAATTGATCCGTCAGTTGACAAATTCTCAATGACTTCTTCCACTTCCTCCCACACCCTTATCAAAATCCTATTCTAACCACCTCAAACCGCTATTTTCAGCACATTTACACTCGCTAAACCCAACCCTGACTCTCCCCATTTCTTTTTAAAACTTTTTTCTTGACAAAATAGATAGGTTTGAGGTACATTGTGGACAGAAGTGGGGAATAGTGGGGAATTTTGGATACTCACCATTTACTCTCTTCCATGATGTTTTAGCAATCATCGTTTTTTTAGCAATCACCTAAAGAGAAATCCCGTGCCAAGCTTCAAAGGGCAATATGAACACAGTGTAGACAATAAAGGCCGTGTTGCTTTCCCGGCAAAGTTACGCAAATTGGTCAACCCCGAAGCTCAAGATCATTACACCCTGTTAAGAGGACTGGAGCCGTGTCTCTACCTTTATCCGAAGGACAGGTGGGAACAGGTCGAAAATAAACTCTCCTCTATAAACAGCTTTTCAATGAAAGGCCGCACGGTTATTCGAAGTTTTTTACGATACGCTGAAGATCTCTCACTGGATAAACAGAATCGACTTTCACTTCCCTCCCACTTAATGGGGTATTCCGGAATTGATTCTACAGCCATCTTTATCGGTGCAGGCGATCGAATTGAAATTTGGTCACCGGGTAAACTCGACGAGGCAGATTCTGACTTAAGCCTCGAATATTATCAGGAACTTTTTGAACAGGTGATGGGTGATGAACATGATAAAGGAGATTGATCTTATGACCTCATTCTATCCACATACACCGGTTTTACTGGATACATCTGTGGAATTTCTCATCACAGATAAAGATGGGATATATATAGATGCCACATTAGGCGGAGCCGGACATACCATCGCTTTTCTTAAAGATTTGGATAAGAATGCCATTTTACTTGGTGTAGATCAGGACTCTGAAGCCCATACTGCTGCAGCCGAACTTATCGGCAGTGATCCCAGGTTCATCCCCATCACCGGAAACTTCGGTTATCTCTCAACCATTATCCCCACTGAATATCACGGCAAAATCACAGGGATTTTTTTCGATTTGGGTGTATCAACACATCAAATTAAAGAACCTGAAAGAGGATTTAGTTTTCAACATGATGGCCCTCTTGATATGCGAATGAGTGATATGAGCAGTGTCACTGCTTATGATGTCGTAAACAGTTACGATTATGAAAAGCTTCGTGATATCATTTTCCACTATGGAGAAGAGAGGTTAAGCCGGCAAATTGCAAAAGAGATTATTGACCGACGTCCCATCGAATCTACATTAGAGCTCAGAAAGGCTGTTGAAAATGTATTATACGGCGCCCACATTATTAAATCCGTGGCTCGTGTCTTTCAAGCGATCCGTATTGAAGTGAACCGTGAAATGGAAATGTTAAAACGAGGACTGTCGGATGCCCTCACACTTTTAGCACCCAATGGCAGAATCGTCGCCATCTCTTATCACTCCTTGGAGGATAGGCTTGTAAAGAATTTTTTGAAGAGTGGGAATTTTGATGGTCTGATTGATAAAGATTTCTACGGCAACCCTCTAAAACCATTTCAGGTAATTACTAAACAGATCATTACGCCCTCTGATGAAGAGATTAGCCATAATCCGGCTTCCAGAAGTGCAAAACTCAGAGTTGGTGAAAAAATCAGAATGAAGGAGGATTAGTTTATGTATGTAAAATCACCTTCGAAAGAGAAGTTTAAAGGCATATCATCAAGCCCTGCCCCGGGCAACAGGCGAAAAGTGTCCGCTAATAATCATTTTAAATCAGACGGTTCTGCCCCAAATTATGGCAGACGGGTAAATAAAACCCCTACAAAACGCAAACTTCCCGTGTTCACCCCCTGGAAAGTTGCACTCGCAAGTTTTTTGATCGGAATTTGCGGGATTCTTTACATCGGACATGTTTTTGACACACAACAGGCTCTTTTGGATGTGAATCAGCTTGAAAATGAATACAACAAAGCGAAACGTATTTATAATCAGCACAGATTGACTTATGACAGACTAACCGGCCCAAAAGAGATCTACCAGCAGGCAAGGCTCAGTGGTTTTGTGAATGCAGGCCCGGCCGATCAAATCATCATTATTCAACCTGAGGAAAAATGAGTGAAAGAAGCTCCATGATGGGACGTATGTTTCTATTATTGGGACTCCTGCTTTTGCTCCCGGCCGGTATTATGCTTCAGATTCTGCGCGTAAATATCGTCGAAGGTGATGGATATCGCACACTTTGGAGTTCTCAGGCTATCGATAATATCCCAATACCTGCGCAACGTGGCAACATATTTGATGCTCATGGATCCCTTCTGGCAACAAATCTGACAATCTATAAAGTAGCGCTTGATCCTCAACTTGTATCAAATAAAACTCAACAGATTCAAAACATTTCAACGGTTTTAAGCCGGCATACAGGCCGGTCGGTTCAATCCTACATAAATCGAATTCGTAACGCTCCGAATCATTCAAGATATATTGTATTGGAACGAAGTGTTCCTGTCCAGATTTATGAAGATTTAAACGAATTGAATATCCGCGGCCTCATCCTGGAAGAGGAGTTTAAAAGGAACTATAATTTTGGAAGTTTAGCCGCACATGTTCTCGGTTTTATGAATCATGACATGAATGGGATGGCCGGCCTGGAACAGAGATACAATGAAATTCTGAAAGGTGAAGACGGCATACAACAAGTACGTAAAGATCGGTTAAACAATATTTTTGCGTATGTAGGTGCCCCTCGTAAACTTCCAAAACAAGGATTTTCTCTCTATACCACGATCGATGCTCAAATTCAGGCTATAGCGGAAGAGGAGTTGGAAGTGGGTATTCGCCGGCATTTGGCCAAAAAGGGTACAGTGATTGTAATGAATCCCAAAACGGGTGCTATAAATGCAATGGCTAATTATCCAACGTATAATCCCAATTCACCCGCTACAATCGAAAATGAGAATCGGAGAAATTTTGCAGTAGCTGATGTTATTGAGCCCGGTTCTACATTTAAAATCACAACAGCTATTGCAGCCGTCGATCAAAATGTTGTCCGGTTTGATGAACGGTTTGAAACACCGGAAAGTGGCCAGTTGCTTATTCATGGACAGATGATGCGTGATCATGACCCTTTGGGAACTCTCAAATTTTCGGACGTCATAGCCAAATCATCAAATATTGCTACTTCGGAAATTGCACAACGAATTAAACCTGATAAATTTTATCAGTACGCCCGTAATCTTGGTTTTGGAACACCTTCTCAAATCGACCTGCCCGGTGAGATGAGTGGACGTTTACAACGGCCTTATGAATGGAGCAAGGTTACATTGCCCTGGATGTCAATCGGTTATGAAGTTCAGGTAACCCCCCTGCAACTCGTTCAAGCCTATGCAGCCTTGGCAAATAACGGCATCTTAATGAAACCATACGTTGTAGCATCTGTAGAGGACGAGTTTGGTAATATCATTCAAGAGACAGAACCAAAAACTGTCCGAAGAGTTGCAAGTGAAGAGACGATTAAAAAATTGTTGCCTGTATTTGAAAGTGTGGTCGCCGATTCCGGAACTGCAGGGTGGGCTTCTATTGAAGGTCTTCGAATTGCAGGGAAAACCGGAACAGCACAAAAGTATGTGGATGGCCGCTACAGGACTCTTTATCGAGCAAGTTTTGTTGGATTTTTCCCGGTAGAAAATCCACAGTACGTGATCCTGGTTCTTTTAGATGAACCCAGAACCAGTATCTACGGTGGATTTACAGCCGGGTCAATTTTTAAAGAGATTGCCAATCGTGTATCCGGACTGCGTATCTCCCATCCCGGGACTAATATACAGGGTGAGATCGCTGACAGAAATCAATATATCGTACCCAATGTAAATGGTTTAGAAAGTGATAAGGCCATCACAATTTTAAAAAATTCCAACATTCCATTTACCTCAACCGGAAAAGGTTCTTTTGTAGTGGAACAACACCCGGCAGCAGGTCAGGAGCTTGATAGAAACAGTTCGATTGAGTTGAAGTTAGCAAATATGGCACCCGATTCTTTACCGGATGGATATGCTCAGATACCCGACTTAAAGGATTTAAGCATGCGACAGGCAGCATATCTGTTGATGGATCGCGGCCTGAATATTGAACGTATCGGTTCCGGAACTGTTCATGCACAATTTCCCAAAGCCGGTGAATTTATGCAAAAAGGCAGAACCGTTACAGTGCGTGGCAGGGCCCGAAGTTTAAATAAAACATCATCTATTGCGGCAAATTAATGACCATTGAAGAACTCTTAGAATTCTGTGATCCACTTGAGGTGATCGGGGAACTCCCTGCTCGCGTGGGTAAGCTATGTCAGGATTCACGGACTGTAAAGTCCGGCGATATATTTATCGCTGTAAAGGGAAGTATTTCAGATGGACATAACTTTATCCGTGACGCCGTTGCTAACGGTGCCTCTATCGTCATATCGGAAAAAGCCGCACCGGTTGATCATAACGTAGCACAGATCATCGTTAAAAACAGCCGGTCTTTATTAGGACCTCTTGCTCAATTGTTGGCCGGCAATCCGGCTCATCAAATGAACGTAATTGGCATAACTGGAACCAATGGGAAAACGACCGTAGCAACACTGGTCTGGCAGATTCTTACTAAAACAGGCCACAAGGCATCTATGCTCGGAACGGTAGAGAAGAGAATCAACAATGACTCATTCGAGAGCAGACTGACAACATCCGATCCCATCGAGTTGGCTGAAGATATGCAGAAAATGGTGGATGCAGGAAGCCAATACCTGGTTATGGAGGTCTCTTCTCATGCTCTTCATCAACAAAGGGTTAATGGTATCCCATTTACTGTGGCTGCATTTACAAATTTGACACACGATCATTTGGATTATCACCAGTCATTTGATGAGTATGCTTCCGCAAAAAAAATTCTTTTCAATTCGCTTGATAACAAAAGTTGGGCCATTACAAATGTGGATGACCCTAAAGGAGAATGGATAACCAATTCGACCCCTGCCAAAGTCCTCACTTTTGGTTTTAAAGGGAAAGGGCTGATTAGTGCAACGATTATTCAATCCGGTTATGAAGGAATGGTTTTAAGGATTGATGATACAGAAATTTTCACACCGCTCGCCGGTGATTTCAACGCATACAATGTTCTTCAAGCCCTTTTAATCTGTACAGCTCTTGGTTTAGATGGGTCTGCTATTAAAGACGCATTAAAGGAGTGTAAAGGTGCTGCCGGACGATTGGAACGTATAACAACGAAGGATTCATCTAAAAATCTACCAACTATTTTTGTTGATTACGCTCACACACCCGATGCTCTTGAAAATGTTGCAACAACACTCAAAAAGCTGAAGTCAAATCGCGACAAACTGATCATTTTGTTTGGTTGTGGTGGGGATCGAGACAAAACAAAAAGGCCTGAAATGGCCCGTATAGCTGAACAGTATGGGAATGAGGTCATTGTAACCTCAGATAATCCCAGAACGGAAGATCCGGACACTATCATAAGTGATATCATGAAAGGGTTCAAAAAACCTGAAAATGTAACGGCCATAACTTCCAGAGAAGAAGCGATCAAAAAAGTCATTAAGGAATCCGGACCCAGAGCAGTCATCTTGATAGCCGGCAAGGGGCATGAAACATACCAGGAAATTAACAGAGAACGAGTACATTTTGATGATCGCGAAATAGCTCTTGCGGCTTTGATGGAAAAAAATGGTAACCCTGAAAAAGAGGAGGTTGCCTGATGCTATATGAATTGATCTCTTGGCTTGATGACCTCTACGCGATACCGGGTTTTGGCGCATTCGATTTTATTACGACCCGAACTGCATTTGCGGCTGCAACTGCATTGATCATCAGTCTGATTATCGGCAAAAAAATTATCCACTGGTTAATCAGAATGCAGCTAAAAGAGGTGATCAGAGACGATATCGGACTCCAAACTCATCTCAAGAAAGGTGACACTCCTACTATGGGTGGTGTTATTATCATCTTTGCAACGGTGCTTCCCGCTCTCTTATGGATGAATGTAAACAGTATTTACACTTGGATGATTGTTTTTGTCGTAATCGTTTTGGGTCTCGTCGGATTTATAGATGATTACATCAAAGTGGTTAAGAAGAATAAATCCGGTCTTCACGGCTGGTTTAAAGTGATCGGGCAGATATTTGTCGGAGTTGTTATAGGAAGCGTTTTATACTTCTGGCCTGAGTTTCAGGACTTTAATACGATCACCACAGTCCCATTTCTGAAAGAAGTAAATATCGATTACGCATTTTTGGGTCAGCAATATGGTTGGTTGATTTACATACCTGTTGTTGTTTTCATTATCACCGCAGTCAGTAATTCTGCAAATCTGACGGACGGACTGGATGGATTATTATCCGGTACTTCTGCAATTGCGGGGGTAATCCTGGGCATTTTTGCGTATGTATCCGGCCGGGTAGATTTTTCATCCTTTTTAAACATCATGTACCTGCCCGGCGCAGGTGAACTGACCATTTTTGCAGCCTCACTGGTAGGTGCCTGCCTTGGATTTTTATGGTATAACTCCAACCCCGCATCTGTATTTATGGGTGACACCGGTTCATTGGCCATTGGAGGAGCTTTAGGCGCTTTCGCCATTATGATACATAAAGAGCTTCTACTGCCCATAATCTGTGGGATATTTGTGGTTGAGTCTCTATCCGTAATCATTCAAACGAGCTGGTTCAAATATACAAAACGCAAGTATGGGGTAGGCAGACGTGTATTTCTGATGTCGCCCATCCATCATCATTTTGAAAAACAGGGATGGGCTGAGTCAAAAATTGTTGTACGATTTTGGATCATCGCTATCCTGTTGGGAATTCTCAGTTTATTAACACTCAAACTACGATGATAGATCTTAAAGACAAACATATCGTGGTCGCCGGAGCAGCCAGAAGTGGTATAGGTGCAGCTCTGTTGCTCAAGAAAAAAGGTGCCATACCCTTTGTCTCCGATTCCGGTTCAATAGGCCAAAATGCGATGGACCGATTACGTAACGAGTCTATCCGGTTTGAAGAAAATCAGCACTCTGCCGATGCTTTAAAGGGAGATTTTTTGGTGTTGAGCCCGGGGGTCCCCTCTACGGCATCCATTGTACAGCATTATATAAAAGAAAACAGAAAGGTTATTTCCGAGGTTGAACTGGCCAGTTGGTTTAACAAATCTGACATCGTGGCCGTTACCGGAAGTAATGGTAAAACCACGGTCGTAAATTGGCTTGCTCACACTTGGGATCAAGCTAACAGAGAGTACATTCTTGCGGGTAACATCGGTACAGCTTTTTCGGAATTGGTTGAGCATTCAACAACAACTAAAACCGCCCTGCTCGAGATCAGTAGTTTTCAATTGGATCATATCGAAAGCTTTAAACCGAAAATGAGTGTCTTGCTAAATATCACGGAAGACCATTTGGATCGCTATCAACAAGATTTTTCACTCTATATCCATTCGAAATTTAAAATTACCCAAAATCAGACTGCTACAGACTGGTTTATCTACAATTTTGATGATCCGATTATATCGGCACATGCATCGGAATTGGCAAAAAAAAGTAATGCACCAAAACTGCTTGCTTTCTCCAGCGAAAATGAAGTGCCGAATGGTGCTTTCATTCGCAACGGAGAATTGATCCTAAAACTCAATAACGAGGAAGAACATCTTATGCAAATAGGAGAAATCGGACTATCCGGAAAACACAACCTTCAAAATGGAATGGCAACCGCACTGGCTGCAAGAGCAGCTGAAATCAAAAATGAGTTTATACGCGAAAGCCTGAGAAGTTTCGAAGGTGTTACGCACAGACTGGAACTCGTAAGGGAATATAAGGGAGTGCGATACTACAATGACAGTAAAGCGACGAACGTGAATGCCGTTTGGTACGCACTCAGCAGCTTTAATACACCCATGGTGTTGATTTTAGGCGGACGGGACAAAGGGAGCGATTTCAAACTCCTTGAACATCAAATACGGGATAAAGTTCACACAATCGTGGCGATAGGTGAAGCAAAGGATAAAATCAAAAATGAACTTGGTAAATCAGTACCCAATCTGATTGAAGCTACAAGCATGAAAGATGCGGTTAAAAAGTCTAAAAAAGTAGCAAAACGGGGTGAAATTGTCCTTCTCAGTCCGGCATGTTCCTCTTTTGATATGTTCGAAAACTATGAACACCGTGGCAATGAATTTAAACAGGCTGTACTTGATCTGTAATCAGAACCTGAACCTGATCTTGATCTTGATCTTGAACCATAAAATAATATCACTCTGCAATATACAACACCAAATAGCAAAATAGGATCCATCTTCGGTACCACTACGGATGAGATGGAAGTACCTAAATATGGAAGCGACCAGATTCTCTTTCTCTCTATAATCATATTAATGATCATAGGTACCCTCGCTGTGTTTTCGTCCATCGCTTTTTTTGCACAGACACATGGATCCACTGCCGGTCAGTTGGTGTTTGCTCATATCATTAAACTTGCTATCGCATTTTTGGTTATGGTTTTTGTTTCAAAGATCAACTACAATATTCTGGCCCGTTTCAGCAGAGTACTTATGATTATGAGTTGGATCCTGTTGATTGCACTTCTGTTCTATGGTGATTTTGTATTTGGGGCACGGCGATCTCTTTCTTTTGGAAGTTTTACTTTTCAACCGGCCTCATTTGCGGCAATCGCATTGATTATTCATATATCGGTTCTTCTCCATGAAAAACAGGAATACATCAAAAGTTTTAAGCGCGCTTTTATGCCAATTCTGTTCTGGATCACAATTACATGTGGACTCATTGCTATTGAAGATTTCAGTTCTGCTGCATTATTGATGGGCATTTCCGTTTTCATCATGTTTGTAGGCCGTATCAGTACTCCACAAATTTTCGGATTAATATTGATCGGTTTGGTGGGTGGTTCAGCTTTTATCTACTCCTCGGCAGAACGACAGAGCAGGATCACACAGTATGTCACACAGATCACCGAGCTCAACAACAGTTATTTCGAATCAGGAAGTGGGTATCAGGCCCAACAAGCCCATATTGCAATTGCCCAGGGTAAACTGTTGGGCGTAGGAATTGGTAAGAGTACGCAGCGAGATTTTCTTCCTGCACCCTATAATGACTTTATTTTCGCCATCATCGCTGAAGAATATGGGATAATCGGTTCTTTTGTGGTCGTGGTCATTTTTACCCTGATACTGTTCAGGGGTATTGCCTCGGTTGCTCGACACGCGCCGGATGTTTTGGGCACTTTAATGGCACTGGGTGCAACTTTGATGATCACTCTTTATGGATTTGTAAATGCCGCTGTTGCGACTGGGCTCTTGCCGGTCACAGGCCTTCCTATGCCGTTTATCAGTTATGGTGGCACAAGTATGTTATTTGCAGGTGTGATGATGGGAATCCTGTTAAACATCTCAAAGTATAACACGAATGAACAAGTAAGATTTTATAACGGATGATTACAACCGCACAAATGAACATATCATCTACAGACACCCTCACCACTGCCATCCATCCGGTACGGATTTTGATGGCAGCTGGTGGTACGGGTGGTCACGTTTTTCCTGCAATTTCGATTGCAGACGCATTAAAACGTGAAATCATAAGTGTAGAGATTCTGTTTGTCGGAACTCGTGACCGGATGGAGTGGGATACTGTCCCAAAATATGGTTATGAAATTAAAAGCATCTGGATCAGTGGATTACACCGCAGGTTTACCCTGAAAAACCTTCTCTTCCCGGTCAAAGTGATCGTCAGCCTTATTCAAAGTTTCCTGATTTTGAAGTCATTCAAACCGGTTGTTGTCGTATCATGTGGTGGATTTGCATCCGGCCCTGTCGGATGGATGGCTTCCATGCTCGGCATACAGCTCGTCATTCAGGAACAGAATAGTTATCCGGGCATTACCAATCGCATTCTTGCAAAAAAAGCCGATAGAATTTTTACAGCATTTGAAGATGTCGCCAATTTCCTGCCGAATGAAAAAATTACTCTCACAGGAAATCCGGTAAGAGGTTCAATTAGTAAGGCGGATCCTGTACAATCACTGAAAATTTTTGGGTTCAGTTCAGATAAAAAAATATTGCTTGTTTTAGGAGGAAGTGGCGGTGCAAAAGCGATCAATGATATTATGACTAACAACATAGATCAGCTTCACAATGAACACAATTTGCAGATTATTTGGCAATGTGGCCGTAACTACTACGACGATCTGCTGAAAAAGATCCATCCTGACCAATATGCCCATTTAAGATTGATCCCATATATAGATGATATGCCTGCTGCCTATAGTGTTGCCGATCTGGTGGTTTCAAGGGCAGGAGCCGGAACTTGCAGTGAACTGATGAATATAGGACAACCGGCCTTACTGATACCATCACCCAATGTTGCGGGGGATCACCAAGTAAAAAATGCGCGTTCCATGGCTAAATCAAGCGCTGCAACCGTGTTAAATGAATCCGAACTGGACGAATCCTTTTTACAGACTGTTGTCGGGTTTATTCATGATCGGGACAAATTAAACCAAATGCGTCAGGCGATGCTGAAAATTGCAAAACCGGATGCTGCTAAAACGATTTCAAAAGAGATTAAAACCTTAGTCCGGAATTCAGAAGTATGACACATAAAATTCAAAATCAACCTCTTTTCGGGCGTACCAACCATATTCATATGGTCGGTATAGGTGGAATCGGTATGAGTGGCATGGCCGAAATATTGCTCCATCGCGGGTATAAAGTGAGCGGCTCGGATCAGGCTGAATCTGAAACAACTGAACGGCTCAAAGAGTTAGGGGCCTCGATATATATTTCCCATCATTCGTCCAATATTGACGGTGCAGATGTGGTGGTATATACGAGTGCTGTGAAAGCTGAAGATAATGAAGAGACACGAGAAGCATTGATACGTCAGATCCCCGTCATAAAACGTTCGGAGATGCTGGCTGAATTAATGAGAATGAAGTATGGTATAGGGATAGCCGGTACACATGGAAAAACAACAACGACCAGCATGGCCGGACATGTCATTCAGGACGGAAATTTTGATCCGACGATTATTGTAGGTGGGCGAGTCCACAGTTTTGACAAAACCAATGCCGTTGTTGGAAAAGGAGATATCATCATCGTAGAAGCGGATGAATATGACAGAACCTTTCTGAAACTCTCCCCAACGATTGCAATTATTACAAATATTGAGGCAGAACATCTGGATATCTATAGTGATCTGGATGATGTTAAAGGTGCTTTTATACAATTTGCCAACAAAGTACCGTTTTATGGAGCAGTCATTGTTTGTCTGGATGATCCGGAAGTGAGAAGTATCCTCCCCGGAATTGAAAGAAGGGTGATCACGTATGGTTACAATCCACAGGCGATGATCCGCGCTGTTAAAGTATCCCATCATTCAAATAACAGTACATTTACAGTCATTTCTGAAGATGAAACCATGGGGACCATTCAGCTTCATGCACCGGGCGATCACAACGTCAAAAATGCCCTCGCTGCAATAGCCCTTGGAATTGAATTGGAGATACCATTTGAACAGATCAAATCAGGTTTAGAAAGATTTGATGGTGTATTCCGGAGATTTCAGATTAAACTGGACAGTGATAAACTCATCATCATTGATGATTACGCACACCATCCAACGGAAGTGCAGGCAACCATTCAGGCTGCCAGAAATGGATGGCCCGATAGAAGGATCGTAGCTGTTTTCCAACCTCATCTCTATACACGAACTCAACAGATGTATAAAGAATTTGGGCTCTCATTTTTCAATGCGGAGGTTCTGATTGTTACCAATATTTATCCATCCAGGGAAAATCCGATAGAAGGTGTTACGGGGTTACTGATATCAGATACTGCCAAAAAATTTGGACATAAAGATGTCCACTATCTGGAAGACAAAACGGAACTCCCGAATAAATTAAATGAAGTGATTGAAGATGGAGATATCGTCATCACAATGGGTGCAGGTGATATCTATACATACAATCAAAAATTTGTTGAACAAGTTGAAGCAAACTACAAGAAATGAGTAAATCGAAAAAACATACTAAAAAAGGTCGATTAAATGGGATATCTTCCATCTTCGGAATTTCATTTTCAGTCATCCTGTTAGGGTTTGCTGTATTTGCCGGTTTTTACATGGAAAAGAATACCTATATCCAGTCCGTAAAGATAGAAGGAAATTACTATGTAGATGAAAGTGAACTCTTGGAAGTCTTCGACTCTCCTGTTGGTTTACGGGCTGATAGTGTTCAATTTGACTCTATATTCAAGCAAATAAAAGAGGTGCCGTACGTTAAGAATGTTTCGGTATCAATGAGTATACGGGGGTCACTGACGTTCATTATTGAGGAACGTCAACCTTTGGCCATACTGGTTAACGGCTCATCCCAATCTTATATCTCTGAAGGTGGAGTACTCCTGTCGATCATACCGGAAAAAGTGCTCAATGTCCCATTGACTTATGGCATATCTGCTATTTCGGCTACCGATTCTACATTTACAAATGAGTACAGTCAGATCGAATCCTTTTTATTGGCGGCCAGAGAAAATGATGTCGCCTGGGCTACACTAAGTGAAATAGCCTGGACTAAAAATGAAGGGGTTATCGCACTTACACACGAGAATGGTGTTAAGCTGATCTTTGGAGAAAATAATTTTACGAATAAACTGCATGACTGGAAGGCTTTTTACTCGGATGTGGTCACACAAAAAGGAATACATGCATTTGATATCATTGATCTGAGGTTCAGAGATCAGATCGTAACCAGGAATCTTTAAAACAAATATTTAGCAATCACAAATCACTGATTATGTCAATAGAAAATGAAAACGAACGAATCGTCGTAGGCCTGGATATAGGGTCAACAAAAGTATGTGCTGTTGTTGCATCCATTAACAGTCAGAACCGAATCCACATACTGGGTGTAGGCAAAGCTCCGAGTGAAGGGTTGAACCGGGGAGTTGTGGTCAACATTGATAAAACTGTAAATGCCATTAAAACAGCCATAAAGCAAGCAGAATTAGCTTCCGGGATTGAGGTCAATTCTGTAAATGTGGGTATAGCCGGTGATCACATTCGAAGTATCCGCAGTAAAGGGGTCATTACGATCAGTAATAAGGATAAAGAGATTACGGTACAGGATGTCGAAAGAATTTTAAAGGATTGTCAGCAAATCATGCTACCCCCCGATCAACAGATTTTACACGTGATTCCACAAGAATTTGTCGTTGATGGCCAGGATGGCATTACTGACCCTGTTGGTATGAGTGGCATGCGTATGGAGGCAGAAGTTCATATTATCACCGGCCTGGTGTCTGCCGCAAAGAATTTATACCGCTGTGTTGAACGCGCCGGATACCATGTGGCCGATATTATCCTTGAACCCCTCGCCTCTTCTTATGCCGTACTGGATGATGAAGAAAAGGAAGCTGGCGTCGTACTGGTCGATATTGGAGGCGGAACTACAGATTTGGCTGTATTTCAGGAAAATACGATCCGGCATACGGCAGTCATTGCCATCGCCGGTCAAAAAGTGACCGACGATATTAAAATCGGCTTGAGTGTTCTGGAAGATCAGGCTCAAACCCTGAAACACAAACACGGTGAATGCTTCGTCGATATGATCTCTAATGATGAATCAATTACCATTCCGGGTATCGCAGGCAGACCACCCAAAGAGATTACAAAAAGTATTCTGGCAAAAATTATACAGGCCAGAATGGAAGAGATCCTCGAAATCATAGCGATCGAAGTAAAACGCAGTGGTTATGCCGACTCATTGAGCGCGGGGATTGTCATTACAGGAGGGGGTTCACTCATCAAAAATATATGCCCGCTTGCAAATGAAGTATTGGGCATGGACTCCAAAATTGGTCGTCCACTCGGCCTCGCAGGCGGTCTTATTGAAGAAGTGAACAGTCCTATCTATGCAACCAGTGTAGGTTTGGTTTTACATGCACTAAAAGCGGAAGGAGTGGAAAATCAAACAATGATTCCTTCATCTTCCAAAGGAACCGGCGTCGAACGTGTCATGAGCAATATCACAGAACGGATGAAAAGCTGGTTCAAAGAACTTTAACATTTAGCATTTAGCAAAAACAAACAATCATGCAATCTACAGACAGAAAAACAGCAATCATAAAACGATAACATTATGGATTACAAAACCTCACGCTTTAGCTTTGACGAAAAAGGTCAGGATAATGCGAAAATAAAAGTGATCGGTGTTGGCGGTGGCGGTGGAAACGCCATTAATAACATGATCAAAAAAGGATTGGATAGTGTCGAGTACATCGCACTGAATACAGACGCACAAGCCCTGAAAAACAATTCAGCCGATATCACCATTCAGGTAGGTGCAAATCTTACTTCCGGTTTGGGAGCAGGTGCCCGGCCTGAAATTGGCCGTGAAGCCGTTGAAGAAAACAGACATGAACTGGATGAATCAATCGATTCAGCCGACATGGTCTTTATCACTGCAGGAATGGGTGGTGGCACCGGTACGGGTGGTGCACCCGTTGTGGCAGGAATCGCCAAACGGAAAGGGATTCTTACGGTCGGTATTGTTACAACTCCCTTCCACTGTGAAGGAAAAGTGAGAATGAAGTATGCACTTGACGGAATCGCAGAACTTAAGAAAAATTGTGATACCGTCATCGTCATTCCTAATGAACGGCTTCTCGATATTTCAGATGAGAATACATCCCTCATGGATGCTTTTGATAACGCAAATGAAGTTCTTTATAACGCTACCAAAGGAATTTCAGATCTGATTCTGATGCCGGGTGTTATAAATCTCGATTTTGCTGACGTCAGAACAACAATGATGGATGGTGGCGCCGCTATAATGGGTTCTGCTACCGCAAGCGGTCCCGATCGCGCCGAAATTGCCGCACGTGAAGCGATTAACTCCCCTCTGCTTGACGGAGTGAGCATTCGTGGGGCCAGAAATGTCCTGGTTAATATCTCTTCCGGTGACAATCTTGGAATGAGAGAAACCACTACGGCAACAAGTATCATCCAACAGGAAGCCGGTGAGGATGCTGAAATTATACTGGGTACGGTACTCGACGAATCATTCGGTGATGAGTTGAGAGTAACCGTTATTGCAACCGGTTTTGAAGTGTACGAAAGCAGATCTCAAACGAAGGTTAACAGTGAACCGGCTCGTCAGGTTGAACATAGATCAACCGAACAGAAAACGGTGGCTCTGCCCCGGGCTAGTGAAATAGCAAGAAAACGAAATCTGAGCTCGGATGGCCCTTATTATAAAGGTGAAAAAAATCTGAAAACGCTCGATTCACCGGCTATTCACCGCAGAGACCTGAAGTATATCCGAACCATAGAAGAGGCCGAAGCCGAACAGGATATGAAAGAGGTTCAACCTGAAATGAAAAAGGCCGGCAATGACGAACATTCCATGCATAATAGCGGAGAACGTATCGATAAACGTGATACTGAACAACCCGCTTTCCTTCGCAAAATCATGGATTAAGTCTTCTGTGTCTATGTCGTATTTATGATTGTAATAAAAAAAGCAGGGTTTCTCTACCTGCATTTAGATTGCTAAATCAAAAGGAGTCTCCTTGATTGGGGACTCCTTTTCTATTTTTTGACTTATTTTATTTTGCAAACAAACGTAATAAAAGAAAAGAGATCCTATCCAGAATGCCCATATAAATGCATCATCGAAAAAACCTTCCTGATTTGTTTTTTGCTCAATGTTCATTTTACTATACTATTCTTCATAAACACATGACTTTTTTATA
>JBBDJK010000102.1:0-23384 GCA_040879905.1 Balneolaceae bacterium
TTTTTCCTGATTCAACAAAAAAAATTTATAAGATTACCTGAATGATAACCCGAAAGCGTAACAGAATGTACAGAATTGAATATTCGTTCCGGCCAAAAATATTTTTTTTTGTGCATCGTAATCTTAAATCGGGTAAACTGAAATGTTCTTTTTGATTACATTTAAATTTATAACTGATGATCGAAAATATGAATACATTTAAAATCGTGAGTTTTGGCGAAGTACTTTGGGATAAATTCCCGGATTATAAAAAACCCGGAGGTTCTCCGGCAAACCTGGCCTATCACTTACATACATTTGGTAATGAATCTCTATTGATTAGCAGGGTTGGCAATGATGATTATGGTAATGAATTGATCCGTTTTTTAGTGGAAAAGGAGTTACCAATTGAACATGTTCAGATCGATCATGAGTATCCGACAGGTATAGTCACAGTTACATTTGATAAAAATAAAGAGCCCTCATATCTAATTCACAAACCGGCTGCCTGGGATTACATTTCACCTACAGAAAATTTTAAAAATATTTATAATGATATGGATGCCATATGTTTTGCCTCTTTATCTCAAAGAAATAGAACCTCATCAGATACGCTAAATACAATTCTCAATAGTGTCCGTTCCAATTGCCTGAAGGTATTTGATTTAAATCTTCGGCCACCTTTTATAAACAAAGAAGAGATCCTCAAAAAGATTGATCTCTCAGATGTGATTAAAATGAATGAAGAAGAATATAAGACGGTTGGATCCTGGCTAAATAGTTCTGATACTGCAGATACAATTCTGAATAATGATCCGGATAAAAAGATTTTATTGACAATGGGGGCTAAAGGCAGTGCCCTTTTTACTTCAAAAGGGCATGCTGAACACAAAGCGTATCCAATAGACAATGATGGTGATTTTGTAGGGGTGGGTGACGCTTTTTTGGCCTGTTTCACCCATTTAACTTTAAAACAGACGGAACCCAACTCTCTTTTGGAACGATCAAACAGATATGCTGCCTATATAGCATCACAGAAAGGCAGTATGCCCACGGTTCCTGATGAGATACTAAATTTAATCAGAGTTTAACCGCAGTATGTTCATACATATTATGTTTTTCCGGATCTAATAATTTTGCCGGATTAAGGGGTTTAATTCTCTCTCTGATACTCTCAATATAATCCATTATCTCTTTTTTACTGCTATCGTGATCCAGATGCACAATCTCATCATGAATGTCACGAACAAGTGCAGAGATCTGTGGGTCACCCGCAAATAAAAATGTATCCGGCCTGAAACCGTTTAAACGGCTCTGTTCATACTGAACCGTCGCAACAAAATAGATCATGACAGAAGCTGAAAAAAGATCAAAATCCCACCTGGAACGGTAACTCATAGATACTAATTGATCTATAAAGAGAATTTCCTTTTTAGTCTGATCTTGCATCAGATCCAATAAATCATCTCTATCTTCAGGTGCTGCCTCATCTGAAAACAGTTTTGCAATTTTCTCAATCCCTGAAAGTGAGAATGCAATGCCGGTGCTGTGCATAGGATCAACAAATCCGGCCGTGTGATGAAGCGCAATCCAGCCATCTCCTGCTGTTTGATCAAGCATTCGCTGTAATCTATTTGTCCGAATCAGCCTGCCGGGCAATTCACTCATCTTTGAATTCTTCAGTAAATGGCTTAGCGAAGGATACTGATCGACCACTCTTGACCAGATCTGTTTTGATGTTTCATCTTCAGCAAGTTTCATATGATTTCTATCCACAACGATTCCACAACTCAAGAGATCATTCTTAAATCGAAGCATCCAGATCCATCCTTCATCTATGATATGGTGCAGAGCTGAATGATCGGGATGATAGGGATAATCATCTGTATTGAAACCTTTATGGTTTAAATCGTCCAGCCAATGGGGTACATTTTCCAAATGCGTATATATCGTCTCAGAATTTGTATGAAACAGGTCGGTTTCAGTTTTAGCCCCAAAAAATTTCTCAGAAAAATGAGATGAGCCGGTGCCGTCTATGATCCATTCTGACGCTATATTATACTCCTTCTTGTTTCTAAATAGTTTTACAGACCAACTATCGGTTTCAGTATTCCGGATCAATTCGCTGATTTCTGTCTCATCTGAGTAGAAGACTCCGATATCTACCGCTTGTTTTACCAAAAAATGGTCAACATCGCTTCTGAGCCAGTTTGTATCCGAATTCTCATCATTCATACTGGCAGCTACAAGCAGCTCATGTTTGTGCATTGAATCACTCTCAAAAGGCTTCCCCTTCTGATGGGCGAAATAACTGAACCCTCTTTTTAATCCGCAAACAATCTCCGGATAATTCTTTTGCCAATCACCGTAACGTGACATTTTTTTTAGAAACGGCAGATCATACCGGTCAGCAAGATCCCTTAAAATCATATCCGCTATTGGAGTCGACGATTCCCCAATCGCAAATCGCGGGTGCTTCTTTTTTTCAATAAGGCAGACCTTATATCCGGATCTTACCAGGCACATAGCAAGTATGGAACCGGCAAAACCTGAGCCTGCAATTATAAAATCAAACCTGTTGTTAACACTAAAATCTACTTCTTGATGTTGATTATTCATTGCAATTGCATTTAAAACGTGGTTGAATCTCTTGTGTCAGATTCATCTGTTCAAGCCGTTGTTTTCTTAAAGGGTAACAAATATCACAATCTGTAAAAAGCTGTAAATCCCAAACGTCACAAAATACTCTGCCCCTTTTGAGTTTCAGCGCTTCATCAAACACATTCTCTATTTCGGTCAGATTGGGTGGGGTGTAATTACCGGATTCTCTCAGTTTTTCCATCATCCCGTTCCCTTCTCTGGTAGGAATAATGGTACAGGATGATACTCCTGAATCAAAAGCAAACTTTACGGATCGGATACACCACTTCCTATTTTCACTTGAATCGGTAATAAAAGGTGGATTAAGCAGTATAAAAGCTCTTGAAGCGATCTCTTGTTCGTTTAAATAGAGAACTGCCCTCTCAAAGTTCTTTTTGGTGATCTGCTTGTTCAATTTCGGCATGGCGATCGGGTGGATCGTCTCCAATCCCATCGCAATCTCAAATGAGCCCCTCAACATATTCTTAAACCGGGAGATGAAAGGGCCTATTAATTTCGGATGATTTTCAACGATCACATGATCGTAACCTTCTAACAGTTTAGCGATTTCATGATAATCTTCTCGTGGGATCGCTTTACCGTCAAAAAAATTACCACTGTTGTACAGTTTAACGATTTCGGCATTCGGCAGTTTGGAGAGTGCAACTTTGATCTGGTTTGGTATTGCACCTTTTGGTGTTGGTTCATCGAGGGTATGACGCCACAAATCACACATCACACACTTAAATGGACACTCCCTGTTTGTCAAAAAGATCGTATTAACAGATTTTAGTGAGCCGTCTGCCTGTAGTTCTCTCTCATTCAGAGAAAGATATGGCAACATCGGATCCATCTGCTGTTTCTCCGGCCGGTATTGTTCCACTGACTCATTGCTGATCTCAAGTTTCAAATGATCGATCTCTTAAGACGATTAGTAAATAAATACCCAAATAGTGAAGTGGGTCATGCATACAATGACTGGAAGTATTGTCTGTATTCCAACTCGTTTTCGGGAAAAACCTTGTGAAAATCATCCATATCGACGGTTCCGTGCTGCATTCTTCGTTTTGGAAATACAGGCATTTCGAGTCCGGTTACCGCTTTCACACCCCGCTGAACCACTTCACCCTTGAGCGCATATAGCTCTTCATGTTTCCAATCGGTGAGTTGTATGAAAGGAATTCCTTCGGATACCTCAATTACATTAGGCAGTGTATATGGACTAAACCCTTTAAAACCGAATTGATTGGAAGTGGCATAAACCCGTACATGACCTCGACTCTGTCCTCCACTGTAAGTCAGCGAATGTTTAATCTTGTCAACCCCCCAACCTTCATGATAGAGCAATGGATTATTCAAAACACTGCGGATTGTCAGTTCAGGATTATCTTCTATCGGATACGATTTAAGATTTTCATCTCCGCCGTCACCGTCAATCAGATAGATCCAGTCCGGATATCGTTCTCTTATTTTTTTACAAAGAGCCAGTGCCATGGTAGCTGCTTCTACATCCCTCTGCTTGTAATCCTCAATGATTCGTATCGTCTCTTTATAGTCAAGATCAGATAACTCCCCATCAAATACCTCCAGGAACATACTCAATCCCAGACTATCCAGGAATTTAAAAGCCTGATCTCCGTCAGGCCCTCCGTTAATGGAGAGCGTAAATGCTTTGAGCCGTGAGGGAGATTCACCTCGCTTCAGGAGCAGATCATATAGGGTTAAAAAAACCGAACCGCTGTCAATTCCACCGGAAAACAGAACTCCAATCGGTGCATCCTTGGGGATTGCATTTAGCCACTTTTCACACTCTGAAGCCATGGCCCCTACATACGCTTTTCCGATTTCATCAAGGTCTGATGTGAGTTTGTTACGTTCCGGTGAAAAATAACGTTTGTAGTCGGGATTTGGGTCAGGACAACCAACCACATCCAATCTGGTTACATAATGAGCAGGTGCCATTCGTGTGTAATCGGGACGAAATTGGGTGTGCAAATTGATCGATTTCAGATATTCAAAGATATCATGAATTCGGTCTGCGACGATCAACAAAGGCCCTGACTCCTGTTTAGCCATAAAGTATCGCATCGGCCTTCCAATGGATCGTGCCATAAAAACCTGCTGACCTACCTTGGTTACAATTGCAAAATTTCCATCGATTTTTCGAACCTGATCCGGATCACCGGTAGCTACCAGCGTTTCAGCAGCTTCATGGCTCATATTAAAAATCTGATTTTGATCAGGATCAATCAGATTTACATAATCGGGTTGTTTTTGGACGATTTTTGGCATCATGTTCGGGTAAATATTATTTTTTAATCAAGCTTCATTTTGGTCTATGATACGAAATTTGATGAGTAATTATTATGTGTAATTTGGACTTTTTATTACTCCGAAAAGCAAGTTCCTGACACAACAAAGTCTCAACTATCGTCGGGACTTTGTTGCGCGTTACCCCTTCATTCTGCGATAATGCCTGCCCTGCCCGAAATACTTATACGAACTCATATTAGTTAACAGCTTTGTTTGGCGGGTTATCACGTTAGTGTGAATAGCCGCTCTTTTTATTAAAACATTGGACTAAACAGTTGGCTATTACTCAACTTTTTTAAATCTTGCAGTGATCGGCATTATTCAAATAGTAAATCAAATATGACGAACAAACTATCCAAGCGATACCTCTTGGGCTACGACCTGGGCAGTTCCTCAGTTAAAGCATCTTTAGTGGATACTGATACCGGTAGTGCCATTGCAAACTCGATATCACCAAAAAATGAGATGGCCATTCAATCCCCATTTCAGGGATGGGCCGAACAGGATCCCGAACTTTGGTGGAAGCATATCATATCGGCAACCGCAAAGCTTATTCAAAAATCAGAAGTATCTCCGGATGAAGTGGCTGCCATCGGTATCTCTTACCAGATGCACGGCTTGGTCGTTGTTGACAAAAATCATCACGTTTTGAGGCCCTCCATCATCTGGTGTGACAGCAGGGCAGCCGGAATCGGGCAAAAAGCATTCCAGGGCCTGGGTAAACAGTTCAGCCTTGAACACTTTCTCAATTCACCCGGTAATTTTACAGCCTCCAAATTGAAATGGGTGAAGGATAATGAACCGGAGATCTACAAAAAGATTTTTAAAATGATGCTCCCCGGTGATTTTATTGCGATGAAAATGACCGGGAAAATTAGCACGACTGTCAGTGGACTTTCTGAAGGGATATTGTGGGATTATAGATCAAAGGGATTGGCCGGACATTTACTCGATCATTACGAACTTCCGGCAGAACTTATTCCCAACGCTCACAACTCATTTGAAATAGCCGGTGAGCTCACCACTGATGCTGCCGGCCTGTTGGGATTAAAAGCAGGAATTCCGATAAGCTACAGAGCCGGTGATCAACCGAATAATGCCTTTTCACTCAATGTACTTAAAAAGGGTGAAATGGCTACGACAGCAGGTACATCAGGGGTAATATATGCGGTTACCGAACAACCACTTTATGATCGAAAATCGAGGGTGAATTCGTTTATCCATGTAAACCATCAAGCAGATAATCCATCATATGGAGTCCTGTTATGTTTGAATGGTACCGGTATTTTAAATAGCTGGATCAAGCACCAACTCATGTCGGATCAAATTGATTATCCGGAAATGAACAAAAGAGCCTCATCTGTTCCGATCGGCTCTGACGGACTTTATATTTTTCCCTTTGGGAACGGTTCAGAACGAATTTTAGAAAATCAAAATACCGGATCCGTTTTTTATGGATTGGATTTCAACAGACATCAATCTGCACACATCATGAGAGCCGCACAAGAAGGTATTGTATTTGCGTTAAATTACGGTTTTAAAATTATGAAACAGATGGGGGTTCAGGCAGAAACCGTGAAGGCAGGCCACTCCAACATGTTCTTAAGCCCTCTATTTCGCGAAGCATTTGTAAACACAACCAATACGGTTTTGAAACTCTACCGAACTGATGGAGCCGAAGGAGCCGCAAGAGGGGCCGGAATCGGAGCGGGTATTTTCAAAGACTATGAGTCAGCATTTAAGGGATTGACACTCATTGACACAATCTATCCTGAAAAAGTTAAAATTGAATTATATAAAGAAGCCGGTAGCCGATGGCTGCAAAAATTAAATAATAACATCTTAACACGTACCTGAAATGAACAGATCTGAATATTTTCCAAATGTACCTAATATCAACTATGAAGGGCCTGAATCTGACAACCCATTGGCTTTTACGCATTATGATGAAAATCGTGTGGTTGCCGGTAAAACAATGAAAGACCATTTCCGCTTCGCTATCGCCTACTGGCACTCCTTCTGTAACGAGAATAGTGATCCCTTCGGAGTGGGAACACGAAATTTCCCATGGAATAAATCATCAGACCCGATGGATAATGCCAAATACCGGCTTGAAGCAGCCTTTGAATTTTTTACTAAATTGGGCACACCCTATTACTGTTTCCATGACAGAGACCTTGCACCTGAAGGAAGCAATGTGTCAGAGTCGGAAAAGAACCTATCCGAATTGGTTTCGCTGGCAAAAGATTATCAGAAAGATACCGGGGTTAAATTACTTTGGGGTACCGCTAACCTATTTTCTCACCCCCGTTATATGAATGGTGCTGCAACCAATCCGGATTTTGATGTTGTATGTCACGCAGGTGCACAAGTAAAAGCAGCTCTTGATGCAACGGTTGAACTGGGCGGAGAGAATTATGTTTTCTGGGGTGGCCGTGAAGGATATATGCATCTGTTTAACACCATGATGAAAAAGGAGCTGGATCACCTGGGGGTCTTTTTGAGGGCTGCGCGTGATTACGGGCGTAAAATTGGTTTTAAAGGTACATTCCTCATTGAACCCAAACCGATGGAACCTACGAAACATCAATACGATTTCGACGCAGCTACAGTCATCGGTTTTCTGTACGCCCAAGACCTTTTGGATGATTTTAAACTGAATATCGAAGCCAATCACGCAACACTCGCAAGCCATTCATTTGCACATGATATCATGGTGGCAGCGGAAGCCGGTCTCCTGGGCAGTATCGATGCCAATCGCGGAGATGCGCAAAATGGTTGGGATACCGATTACTTTCCAACCAATCTCTACGATGCGGTTGAAATCATGATGATTCTATTGGATCAGGGCGGCATTGCTCCCGGCGGATTCAATTTTGATGCAAAAATCAGAAGAAACTCCACCGATTCGGAAGATCTTTTCTATGCACATATTGGAGGAATGGATACATTTGCCCGCGGTCTCCTGATAGCCGATGAAATTCTGAACCAATCTGAATTCCGGTCATTGCGAGAGGGGCGTTATACCTCGTTTGATAGCGGAGACGGTCTACTCTTTTCAAATGCGGAGTTAACACTCGAAAATCTGCGGGATCTGGCCGACAAAAATGGTGAACCGGCAGTAATCAGTGGCAAACAAGAATTGCTTGAAAATTTGATTAACAGGTATATCCGTCAGTGAGGTTTTTAAGTACTTATCGGATACAGATTCCATGATTTGATCAATCGCATGAAGCAGCCTGCGTGATTCATTAAAGCGCATTTTGTTCATCGCTGTTTTGCGGTAGTAGCCGCCGAGGTCTAACTGCGCATTGAAGTCCCACTCTCGGATCCGGCCACGCCAGGGCCAGATTGTGTCTACCCTGTATTATTTTTATACCATCTTTGAACATTTTTTACGTTATTAAAACTGTGACAATTCTAATATTGATAACATTATCATATGATCACTATATCTGAAATCAAACAGATGACCATTGAGGAAAAATTACACCTGATTGAAACAATCTGGGAGCAAATCAGTGTCGATGAAAAGCAGTTGGAAGTCCCACAATCCCATAAAAAGATGTTAGATAAGCGGTTGGAGATGACAGCACGGGGAGAAACCGAATTTTTGGATTGGGAACAGGCAAAAAAACAGATTAGCAAAGCCACTCAATGACCATTCTCATTCTGGACGCTGCCAGAGATGATCTGATTGATGGTTATCATTTTTACGAGCGTCAACTTATTGACCTTGGCAGCTATTTTCTGGATAATCTCTATAGTGATATAGAATCGTTGAAATTCACCGCCGGTGCGCACATCATTATACATAAACAGTTTCACAGGGCGTTATCCAAACGTTTCCCATGGGCTATTTACTATACACTGGAAGATCAAACCCTCTATATTCATGCGGTTACTGATTGCAGGCGTGACCCTGATTGGATCAAGGACCATCTCAATATAGATTGAAAATTCTGCTGATCCTTCCCATTCTATTCCCATTCCGGAAACTGTGTGATATTTAAATCTAACTGAGTAATGGTTTCCATATCAGACTCATCAAGCTTAAAATCAAAAATATTCAAGTTTTCAATCATGTGTGCTTTTTGTGACGATCTTGGAATGGCAACAATGCCTCTTTGAAAGTGCCATCTTAAGCTCACCTGTGCATTGGTTTTATTGTATTTTTCGCCAATTTCTGCAAGTGTCTCATTTGTAAAAAGACCATTTCGGCCTTGAGCAAACGGAGACCAGGCTTCCATTTGTATATCATTCTGATTTAAATATTCATGAGCCCCGGGTTGCTGGAAGAACGCATGTGTTTCAATTTGATTGACTGTTGGCCTTACACTACTCTCTGCCATTAACTCATTTAGATGGTTCGTTTCAAAATTGCTGACACCGATTGCCCTGATCTTGTTCTCCCGATAAAGTTCTTCCATGGCTTTCCATGATCCTTTTACATCACCACGTGGCCTGTGTATCAGATAGAGATCTAAATAATCGAGGCCCAGTTTCTCCAGAGAGGTTTCAAATGCTTTTTTTGTGTTTTCATAACCTGAATCATCAACCCATACTTTTGAGGTTACAAATAGTTCTTCTCTATCAATACCACTAAGCTTAATTCCGGCTCCTACTGCATCTTCATTATTATAAATCGTGGCTGTATCAATAAGACGGTAACCAACCTCAATTGCCTCAGCAACACATTTTTCTCCAAGAGAACCGGTAAGGTATAGGGTTCCAAATCCAAGAATTGGCATTTTTACACCGTTATTGAGAAGTACATTCTGAATAGAAGGCTCAACTGAACCAGTCTTTGCAGCTCCAAACAGTGTAGAAACCCCAAAACCCGCAAACATCGCAGATGTTGCGTATTGTGCGCTGGTTTGTAAAAATTTTCGACGGCTTATTCCATCATTTTGATTTGTCTTTTTCATTTTATCCTCGATTATTTGGTTTTAAAAAAATTAAACAGGTTATTTGCTCCCCTTATACCTGAAACATTTCACTACGTGTACAAAAAATGAGCGACTTTCCCGACAGCTGTCGGGACTATCGCTCCTCAGCTGCGCTCAATGTTACGTTATACCTGAAACTTGAAACCTGAAACCAGAAACCCGTTCCCTGAAACTAATCAATCCCAAGTATCTTTCGATTCAGTTTCTCATCGCTTCCACCACCTGCAAAATCATCAAATGCTTTTTCGGTTACACGAATGATGTGATCCTGAATAAACGGTGCTCCCTCCTCTGCACCCTGTTCCGGATGTTTGATACAACATTCCCACTCCAGTACAGCCCAGCAGTCGATGCCGTATTGAGAGAGTTTTGTAAAGATACTTACAAAATCAACTTGTCCATCTCCTAATGAACGAAAACGACCCGGACGATCGACCCATCCCTGATATCCCCCATAAACACCGGATCGGCCGGTGGGGTTAAATTCAGCATCTTTTACATGGAATGATTCGATATAATCTTTATAGATGTCGATAAAAGCCAGGTAGTCAAGTTGCTGAAGGACAAAATGGCTCGGGTCATACAAAATACGGGCTCGCGGATGATTTCCTGTCGCTTCCAAAAATCGCTCATACGTAATTCCATCATGCAAGTCCTCACCGGGATGGAGTTCATAACAGACATCCACTCCACACTCATCAAATGTATCCAGAATCGGTTTCCATAATTTGGCGAGTTCCTTGAAACCATCCTCTACGAGTCCGGACGGACGCTGTGGCCATGGATAGACCGTATGCCATAGCAAAGATCCGGAAAATGATGCATGAGCAGTTAAGCCCAGATTGGCACTCGCTTTTGCAGCGTAGATCATTTGCTGTTCAGCCCATTTTTGTCTCTCTTTTGGTTTGCCATGAACTTCACTTGGGGCAAAACCATCAAACATGACATCATAAGCGGGATGTACAGCAACAAGTTGTCCCTGGAGATGCGTAGCCAGTTCAGTAATCTGAACTCCGGTCTCCTCTACCTTGCCTTTATACTCATCAGCGTATGTTTTACTCTCTGCTACTTTTTTCAGATCGATTAACGATGGTTCCCAGGCGGGGATTTGTACCCCTTTATACCCCAAAGAGGCAGCCCATTTACAGATCGATGTCAGATCATTAAAAGGTGGTTTATCTCCTGCAAATTGTGCAAGAAAAATGGCGGGTCCTTTAATTGTTTTCATCATATTTCAAATTCAGTCCATTTAGAGGTTGATCGGTTCGATTCAATCATTTTTTCAACAAATGCCATACCGCGTACACCATCCGAGATGTCCGGAAAATCATACACCTTATCCGGCTGGTATTGACCGTCTTGATGATCACATACAGCACGGTAAAATGCGACATAGATATTTGCAAATGCTTCAATATACCCTTCAGGGTGGCCGGCAGGGGTACGTGTATTTTTAGTTGCCAATTCCGAAAGGTAACCGGTACCGGCTCTTAAAATCTGTACAGGTGCATCAAGAGGTTTAAAAAGAAGAGTGTTGGGATCTTTGTGTGTCCATTCAATCCCCCCTTTTTCTCCATAAATTCGGAGTTTCAGATCATTTTCCTCACCTGCAGCCACTTGTGTAGCCACCAACACACCGGAAGCCCCATTATCAAACTTAAGCAGAGCAGCGGCATCATCATCCAATTTTCTTCCATCTACGGTTATATTCACATCAGCACAAATTAAACTGATTTTCAGTCCGCTCACATACTCAGCGAGATTGGCGGCATGTGTACCGATATCACCGGTGGCACCACCCAGCCCGGATCTCTCAGGATCTGTTCGCCATGAGGCTTGTTTATTTCCTTCTAATTCGAGTGCTGTGCTCAACCACCCTTGTGGATACTCAACATAGATCTTTCTTATCAACCCAAGTTTGCCCGTCTCTACCAGATGTTTCGCCTCTTTTATCATTGGATAACCGGTATACGTATGAGTCAGTGCAAGAACATACCCTGTCGTTTCGACAACATTTTTCAGATCTTTTGCCTCATCAAGTGAAAATGTGAGAGGTTTGTCAATAATTACATGATATCCCTGTTCAAGTGCCATTTTAGCCGGTTCATAATGAACATGATTAGGAGTTACAATAGATACGACTTCCATTCGCTCACTCTCCGGAATCTGACTCTCTTTTTCAAACATCTGTTTATAAGAATCATACACCCTATCCGGATGCAATCCGAGTGACTTACCGGTCTCTTTCGATTTTTCAGGTGAACTGCTGAATGCTCCACAAACCAAATCAAAATGTCCATCCAGTGAAGCTGCTTTTCTATGAACTTCACCAATAAAGGCATCCAGACTGCCACCTACCATACCCATTCTAATTTTTTTTCCCATAATGGTTCGTTTAAATGTTTTTCAGGTTACTAAAAATGATTGGAATCCTACTTAATCAATTATTCTGTCTCAATAAATGCAGAATCATGAAAAATGTTTTATTCACATACTTAACTATATCCATTAAAATGTAAAATTACAAAACGATGACCTCCTTTTTGAATTAATTATCATAAACTCAATTCCTGCTTTCATAGGAACACTTCAATTTTGTATTTTACGTTCACATAAAACAAAAATAGGTTAACTGAATTATCCCACAGACTGAATGTCAGCAGAACAAATAACGCTCACCTTTCCTGACGGAACTAAAAAGAATTTTCCAATCAATACAACCGGACTGGAAGTAGCTCAAAGTATATCTCAAGGCCTGGCCAGAAATGCATTGAGTATCACATTGGGCAGCGATATACTCGACCTGGATCAACCAATCCCGCGAAATGATAAGATTTCGATCAATACATGGGATTCGGATGACGGCCAATATACATTCTGGCATTCATCTGCACATTTGCTCGCTGAAGCCGTTCAGGAACTCTATCCGGATGCTAAATTTGGAATCGGTCCACCCATTGAGAATGGTTTCTATTACGATATAGACTTTGGGGACGGATCCATTGGACAGGATCATCTGGAGGAAATTGAAAAAAAGATGATCGAACTCGCCAGGAATAAATCGGTCTTTGAAAAAAAAGTAGTTACTAAAGAAGAAGCTCTTGAGCATTATCAAGCTATTAGCAATGAATATAAAGTGGATTTGATCAATGATCTGGATGATTCGATAATCACATTCTACAAACAGGGACGTTTTACAGATCTTTGCAGGGGTCCGCATCTGCCGGATACCTCCAGTATTAAAGCGGTTAAACTCACTAAACTGGCAGGTGCCTATTGGAGAGGAGATGTAAATAGTAAACAACTGACCCGAATCTACGGAATCTCTTTTCCGAAACAGAAAATGTTGGATGAGTATCTACAACAGATTGAAGAAGCTCAGAAACGGGATCATAAAAAACTGGGTAAAGAACTTGGGATCTATATGATGGATTCCATGGTTGGGCCGGGGCTCCCCCTTTGGCTTCCAAACGGTACTGTACTGCGTCGGACACTGGAAAAATTTCTGCGTGATGAACAGGTTAAAAGAGGTTATCAGGAAGTGATTACCCCCCATATCGCTAATATTGAATTGTATAAAACATCCGGGCATTATCCCTATTACAAAGATTCACAGTTCAATCCGATGGATGTGGATGGAGATGAGTACATGCTAAAACCCATGAACTGCCCACATCATCACAGAATCTATTCAAATGAGTTGAAAAGTTATCGGGATCTGCCGGTTAGATTAGCGGAATTCGGAACGGTCTATCGCTATGAACAATCCGGTGAGTTAAACGGAATGTCCAGAGTTCGGGGGTTTACACAAGATGACGCACATATATACTGTACTCACGATCAACTGAAAGATGAGATTAAAGCCGTTATTGATCTTACCCAACATGTATTCAGCACTTTTGGAATGCCTGTAGATATCCGTTTATCATTCAGGGACGATAACGATGAAAAATATGGAGGTGATACCGAATATTGGGATCGAGCTCAAAAAGAGATCCATGAAGTGGCCGATGAGTTAGGCCTTGATTATAAAGTTGTTGAAGGTGAAGCCAGTTTTTACGGACCAAAAATCGACTTTATCATCCGGGATGCAATTGGACGTAAATGGCAGCTTGGAACCGTTCAGGTTGATTATGTCATGCCGGAGAGATTTGATCTGACCTATATCGGTTCAGATAATGAAAAACACCGGCCGGTTATTATTCACAGAGCACCCTTTGGTTCTATGGAACGCTTTGTAAGTATATTAATTGAACATTTCGCAGGAAATTTTCCACTTTGGCTGGCACCACAACAAGTCAGGGTGCTACCCATATCAGACGATTTTAACAGTTATGCTGAACAGTGTGCATCTGAATTAACAAATAATGGTTTTAGAGTTCACACAGACACACGATCGGAAAAGATAGGTGCTAAAATACGGGATGCCGAGAATAGTAAAATACCTTATATGCTCATTGTCGGTGAAAAAGAGGTGAAAGACCAATCCGTTTCTGTCAGAAGGCATAAGATGGGTGATATTGGAACGATTTCATTTGAAAAATTTTTAAAGGTAGTAGCAGCAGAGGTACAAGAATACTCACTTCCACCTGAATCGGATCAAGATAAATAATTGGACACTCTCCATTTTAATGTTAATGGAAAAGATCAGGTGAAAACCGTATTTTTGACCTGCAATATAAAATATATGTTTACATATAGAACAGATTGACTATATTCACTCAATTTTTGAACTTTAAATAAATACAGAGGATACTTATCGCAAGAAGACAACCCATGAGAAGGCAACGGAATGATGATCGGCCGAAGGTCAATGATGAAATCAGGTCATCAAAAGTGAGACTTATCAAACCGGATGAAGAACACGAAATTGTCTCCATTGAGAGAGCTTTAGAAATTGCAGAATCTTTTAATATGGATCTTGTTGAAGTGGCACCTTTAGCCAAGCCTCCGGTTTGTAAGGTGATCGATTTTGGCAAATTCATGTATGAAAAGAAGAAGAAAGAGAAAGAAGCAAAGAAAAAACAACATACTATTCAGGTAAAGGAGCTGCGTTTCAGACCCACTACTGATGATCACGATCTTGAATTCAAAACCAGACATGCCAGAGAGTTTCTTGAAGATGGAGATAAAGTGAAAGCCACCGTTCAGTTCAGAGGCCGTGACATGCTTTATACCGAACAAGGTGAAAAACTATTAAGAGAATTAGCCGAGTCATTGGATGATGTTAGTAAGATAGAATCCAATCCTGCAATGGAAGGCAGAAGGATGATCATGATTCTTTCTCCATCTAAAAGTTAATTACACTTTTAATACAACTTAAAGCTTCTTATATTTCTCGTCTTTATCAATTTAGAAATAAGAGTAAATTATGCCTAAAATGAAGTCGAATAGTGGCGCGAAAAAGCGGTTTAAAAAAACCGGTACCGGTAAAATTAAACGAAAAAAAGCTTTTAAGAGTCATATTCTAACAAAAAAATCCAGCAAAAGGAAGAACAATCTCGGTAAGTCTACTTTAGTACATACTGCCGATATGGGTCGAATTAAAGACTTGATTCCAAATAGCTGATCAACAAAAATTTATTAATCTCTAAACGTTAAATTAAATGCCACGATCAAAAAATCTGGTGGCTTCCCGAAACCGTCGCCGAAAAATTTTAAAACAGGCGAAAGGTTACTGGGGCAGACGTAAAAACGTTTATACCGTTGCCAAAAATGCGGTGGAAAAGGGTCTTCAGTACCAATACCGCGACAGGAAAGTTCGTAAAAGAATGTTCCGCAGGCTATGGATTACACGAATCAATGCAGCTGCCCGACTCAACGGAACCACTTATGCCAAGTTAATTCATGGTCTGAAAGAAAATAACATTGACATCAACCGGAAAATGCTCGCAGACCTCGCAGTCCGAGATCCTGAAGCATTCACCGCGATTGTGAAAGAAGCAGTTAAATAACTTTCTGACACTTTTGAAACCGGCAAATCACATAGATGGTTTGTCGGTTTTTTTTTGTCATTTTTTAATTTCGGATATTATATCATTCGTTTTGATCAAAAGTTCATCAGAAATGATTCTAATGGACACTAAAATTGATATTTTTATATCTTTCAGGTTCATTCCAACTGAATGATCAATAAATAGTCCATCCTTTTTTTTATATCTACTTTTGCCCTTGCAAAACATTTAATTCTGTTATGATTGAACAAATAGAAGCCATAAAAAAAGAAATTCTAACTACCCAGATTGATTCTGAAGAGGATCTTGAAAATTACCGGCTTGAATTTCTTTCCAGAAACGGAAAAATTCAATCCATGTTCGGTTTGATGGGAAAAGTTCCTAAAGAACAAAAATCTGTTGTAGGAAAAGCAATGAATGAAGTTAAAATTCTTGCTCAATCGACTTTTGATCAGGCCAAAGATAGCATCCAAACTTCCCATACAAAAATTTTTGGAGCAACCGATGATATCTCACTCCCGGTTGAATCTTCTTATACCGGATCTTTTCATCCCCTCACGAAAGCGTTGGATGAAATTAAACAGATTTTTTACAGACTCGGTTTTAACATTGCAGACGGACCGGAACTGGAGGACGATTTCCATAACTTTACAGCTTTAAATTTTCCACCCGACCACCCGGCCCGTGATATGCAAGACACATTCTTTGTCCGAAAATCACAGGATAAGTCTGTAGATGACCTGGTTCTCAGAACACACACATCACCGGTTCAAATACGATTGATGAAGGATCAACAACCTCCGGTTCGATCGATTATGCCCGGACGTGTATACAGAAATGAGGCGGTAACAGCCAAATCCTATTTTCAATTCAACCAGGTTGAAGGTTTATATGTAGATGAAAATGTAACCATGGGTGAATTAATTGAGACATTGGTTATGTTTTCAAAACTAATGTATGGTAGTCATGTAAAATATCGTGTACGTCCCTCCTTCTTCCCATTCACAGAACCCAGTCTCGAAATGGATATCTGGTGGGAAAATGAAAAAGGTGGACAATGGCTTGAAATATTGGGAGCGGGAATGGTAGACCCTAATGTATTTGAGGCTGTGAAGCTGGATTCCGAAAAATATACCGGATTTGCATTCGGAATGGGAGTTGACAGAATTGCGATGCTCAGATATGGAATTGATGACATTCGCCTTCTATACGATAATGATATCCGATTCCTTGAACAGTTTAAATTTTGATTTATTTAATGAGTTTCCGGTCTCTGATCTCATTCACTGTTATAAATCAGCAGCTCCGGATTAAACGTTGTAATATTTACCAAACCCTATGAAAATTTCATATAACTGGCTGAAAAACTATATCGACATTCAAGAATCTCCTGAAGAAATTGCCGAGAAGCTGACTCTTTTAGGCCTCGAGGTGGAAGAAATTGAACAAACAGGTTCAGACTTCGAGGGAATTGTGGTTGGCGAGGTCCTTGAAGTAAAATCTCATCCAAATGCAGACAGATTACAAATTTGTGATGTCAATCTTGGTGAAGAGACCGTACAAATCATCTGCGGAGCTAAGAATGTAGCATCCGGTCAGAAAGTCCCCGTAGCAACTATAGGTTCCACACTACCGATGCCTATGAAGGATGGGTCTTATCTGACAATCAAAAAGACAAAATTGAGGGGTGAAGCTTCAAATGGTATGATCTGTTCTGAGTCAGAATTGGGAATTAGTGATGATCATAGTGGTATCATGGTTTTAGATGAGGAATTAAATATCGGCATTCCGTTTACTGATGTTCACCCTGCAAACAAGGATACCGTTTTTGAAATTGGTTTAACACCCAACCGGCCGGATGCTGCATGCCATATCGGTGTCGCAAGAGATCTCTCAGCAGTACTGAAACGACCCTATTCAAATCCATATTCTGAGAATACATCCATAGAAGGAACCGGTCATTCTAAAGAGATCAACATCCATATTTCAGATACAGACAAGTGTCATCGTTATGTAGGGGTTATTGTTGATAACGTGGAGGTTAAAGAGTCACCGGATTGGCTTAAACAACGACTCATATCCATTGGAAGTCGTCCCATCAACAATATTGTAGATGTGACCAATTATGTTCTTCATGAAATCGGACAGCCTTTACATGCGTTTGATTATGATCTGATAAAGGATCAAAAAATTGATGTTAGAAGTTTTAAAGAAGAGTTCTTATTTACCACTCTTGATAGTGTTAAGAGAAAAGTGCCGGCCGGTTCGCTGTTTATATGTGACGGATCCGGTCCAGTGGCAATTGCCGGTGTCATGGGTGGCGAAAATAGCGAAGTCACTGAAAAAACCCGGAAAATTCTAATAGAAAGTGCGTGGTTTGTCCCCTCTTCTATTCGGTTGACTTCAAAATCTCTTGCTCTGCAGACGGATAGCTCTTATCGTTTTGAACGAGGTATCGATCCCAATTTACAGTTGAACGCAGCGATGAGAGCCGCACAGCTTATTGCAGAACTCTCCGGTGGTACCCTATCAAAAGAATACCTGGATGTCCATCCTGTAAAATCAGAACCCGTCATTGTTGATTTAAGAGTTTCAAGAGTGAATCATCTTCTGGGTACTGATCTTGAAGAACAAACTGTCACTGAAATACTTGAAAGTCTTGAAATTAAAACAAAGTCGAATCAGGATGACCTGCTGAATTGTACCATACCAACATTTCGGCCGGATATTACTCGAGAAGTGGACCTTATTGAAGAAGTTGGACGTGTATTTGACTATAACAATATTCCTACTCCGGTTACCGTCCCTTTTTATACACCGGAACCAATATCTTCTACAGAAAAGTATCATCAGATGATCAAGGAGATTGCAAGATCACTTGGATATAAAGAGATAACCACCAACTCTTTACTATCCAAAAAAGAAGCTCTTTTATTGGATGAAGAGGAGATTCAAATCGATACAGTGAATCCTGTATCGCAAGAGAATACAACACTCAGAACCCGATTATCTGCCGGATTTTTAAAGGCAGTCCGATATAACCTCAACAGAAATGCTGAAACGATTCGATTCTTCGAAATCGGACATATTTTTAAGAAGAGTGACAACTCAACATGGATTCCAGGTATTCATGAGCATGTTCACTTGATGCTGGGATTATGTGGAAATAAGAAAAGTGAAGACTGGCGTGGGAAAAAAATACCTTTTTCAATCTTTGACCTAAAATCGGATCTTGAAGCACTATTCAAACAATTAGGGTTCCTTGATCAGTTAAAATCCGTTAATGAAGAAAATCATCGACTAAATTACCAATTAAATGATCAGATAATTGCACAACTTGTAATTGTTGATGAAAATCTTTCAGAAGGATTTGATGTTGAAGAAGAGACTTATTTAGCTGAAATTGATCTGACACTTCTTTTCAATTTGGAAACAATTTCATTTGAGACATCATATAAACCAATTGCAAAATTTCCTACATTCGAATTTGATGCTGCATTTATTGTTGAGAAATCTGTAAGAGCAGGTGAAATGACTCATGAAATACGTAACACAGCCGGTTCTATACTTAGATCCGTTTCTGTTTTCGACGTCTACGAAGGAGAAAATCTTGGAAAAGAGAAAAAAAGTATTGCATTTAGACTTACTTTTTTAGATTCTAATAAGACACTGAACATCAAAGATGTAGAACCGGTAGTTCAAAAAGTTGTTCAGCGACTTGATAAAGTGTATAATGCAAAACTCCGTTCATAAAAGCCTGAACCATTATGCCAGTAAGCAATATTCAGAAGGAAACATTTGAAAAGCTTCTGCATCAGATTCGCACACAGGTTTTCCATTTAAAAAAGAACAATAAAGAGTTAAAAAGGGAAAATGATCTGCTTAGAACAAAAGTTGGTGATATGCAGGAAAACCAAGCTGATATTTTTTCCAATATAGGTGAATCTGAACGGATAGCCATGCGTCATCAAGTCGATGGATTGATCAAAAAAATAGATAAATACCTGAATGAATAACATGCAGGCCATTAAGGTTACGATTCTCGGTAAACAGATTCCACTAAAGGTCCATGATAAAGAAGTGGAAAATACCAAACGGATTGCTGCATATGTAGATGAAAAATTTCGTCAGTTCAGAAATCAATTTTCCAATCAACCCGACTCCACAATCATGATTCTTGCATGTCTCAGTATCACCGAGGAGCTGTTTGAGACACGTGCCAAACTGATCGAATCTGAGGAACAAGAGAGTAAAGTTATGGATGAAATCAATTTTGAGGTCACTAAATTGATCAAAGAAATCTCATAATTTTTACATTTTAAAGTAGTTATATTGTTTGTTTAGTTTCTTGACCTATCTAATAAATGTACAAAGGAGAAAGATTAAATAGTTATACCCACCTGATAGGAGCTCTTGGCTCTTGTATTGGATTTATTGTACTGCTGTATTTAGCTATTTCATCCGGTGATCCATGGAGAATCACCAGTTATACCATTTATGGATTCTGCCTTTTGATGCTATATACCTTTTCTACACTTTATCACAGTTTCCGTGGTAAATGGAAATTATTCTTTCAAAAGATGGATCACATCGCGATATATCTTCTGATTGCGGGTACCTACTCTCCCTTTACATTGGTTACACTCCGAGGTGAAATTGGTTGGTGGTTTTTTGTCGCTGTTTGGTCATTAGCACTCATTGGAATTTCAATCGATCTTTTCCGAAAGGATGGAAATGGTAACCGAATCATTCAATTACTGATCTATCTTTCGATGGGTTGGATGGTCATGTTTGCTATAGAACCCTTAACGAATAACATTTCATCGACCGGCTTCTATTGGCTCATCCTGGGTGGGCTCTTCTATACAGCCGGAGTACTTTTCTATATTTTAAGTAATAGTCATAGATATGCTCATGGTATTTGGCACATGTTTGTTTTAGCGGGTAGTTTAAGTCATTTTGTGACCATCGTTGGATTTATCTGATACGAACAACATTCAAACCTCTATTTATTTATATTTGTCTGATCTCATTTTCATACTTTAAACACATTCATTATTCTACATACATTGCAAAAAATATTTTATGTCTGATACAATCAAGCTCTTTTTTATAGCTGATATCGTGGGAGAACCGGGTTTAGCACTCCTTGAAACCATCTTTCCTTCAATCAGGGATAAGTATAAACCCGACTTTATCATTGCAAATGCTGAGAATTCTCATGAAGGCCGGGGGGTCAATCAGGAAATTGTAAAGCGTCTCTATGATTTGAATATTGATGTAATTACAGGTGGAAATCATTCGTTTGATAAATGGAAAATTTTCTCTTATATGAAAACAGATGACCATTTACTGCGCCCATTAAACTATCCAAAAGGGAATAGCGGCTATGGTTATGGTGTCTATAAATTAAAGGAAAAAGATGTTAAAGTGGGTGTATTGAATCTACAGGGACGTACTTTTATGCCTCAAATTGATGACCCATTCACTACCTCTGATTGGGCATTGACCAAAATAAAGGAAGAGACGAATATCGTTTTCGTTGACTTTCATGCAGAAGCAACAGCCGAAAAAATAGCCTACACTTGGTATGTGGATGGAACAGTGTCGGCCGTTGTAGGTACACATACACATGTACCTACTGCAGACGCTCAAATATTTCCAAACGGTACCGGATATATTACAGACGCCGGTATGACCGGGCCTTTTGATTCTGTAATCGGAATGGATAAAAAAACATCCATTAAAAGATTTACACTCTCAACTCCACAACGTTATAAAATTGCCGATAAGGATAACAGAATGTGTGGTGTATCCATTGATATAGATATTCAAAGTGCAAAATGTGTTTCTATTGAATCCGTCATCTATCCTGAATTTTTAACAAAAGCAGATTTTTAATGAGTAATGAAATTGTATTACAATGCAGTGAGCTGATTAAAAATTTTGAATCACAATCCGATTCAGGGGTTTTGAATATATTACGTGGTGTCAATTTAGAGGTCAGACTTGGAGAAATGGTTGCAATTATCGGGTCAAGTGGTAGTGGTAAAAGTACTCTATTGCATATTTTGGGCGGTTTGGACAAACCTACATCCGGAGATGTATTCTGGCATGGTCAATCGATATATAATTTCAATGCCGATCAACTTGCAGAATTGCGAAATCAACATGTCGGTTTTGTATTCCAATTCCACCATTTGCTACCAGAATTTACTGCCATTGAAAATGTGATGATGCCGGGATTAATTAAAGGTGATTCTCATAATGATGCTAAAAAAAGAGCCCTTGAATTACTTGATTTTTTTGGGATGGGTGATCGGCAATATCACCGTCCGTCACAACTCTCGGGTGGTGAACAACAACGCGTGTCTATGGCCAGGGCATTGACAAACAGGCCCTCTATTGTTCTGGCTGATGAACCCACAGGAAATCTGGATGAAAAAAATACAGATATTATACTCAATTTGCTTTTTGAATTACGTGAAATTGAAAAAGTGTCTGTAATTCTTATTACGCACGAAAAAGAGATTGCAACTAAGTGTGATGCACTATACTCCTTGCATAATGGATTGCTGGAAACCGAATCAGATTTGACTAAGTGATTACTGTTTTAACTTGGTTAAATCACAAAGTAGCTTTAACTTTACTATTCTTTAAAAGAAATTATTTTATCCACAGATAGCACTTTATTAAGAACCAACGTATATGAGCAAAAAATTATCTAAAGAAGATCTGGAACAGGATCTACTGATTGAATACTCCTCACGGATCGTACACTTTTACAATCAGAATAAAGCGGCTGTTCTGGGTGGCAGTATAGCCTTAGTACTGAGTATCGGGCTTATCATTGGTTATTTTATCCATTCAACCCAACAAGAACAAGAGGCTCAGACCTTGCTTGGAATCGCCGAACAATCACTTTTAAATGGCAATTTTGAACAAGCTCTCTACGGTGATGAAGCTAATTTTACACTGGGTTTTGAACAAATTGCCAATAATTATAGTAGAACGGATGCAGGCAATTTAGCACATTATTACTCCGCACTCGCTGAATATGAATTAGGCAATTATGAAGAAGCACTAAGATCTATTGAAAACTATAAAGCTCCATCAGGAATCATGGGTGTAGCCCCCGTTTCAATGAATGCCATTATTCTTTTGGAATTGGAAAGATATGAAGAAGCCGCAACCGTATTTGAACGTGCTGCAAGGTGGGATGAAAACAACTCAACAACTCCGTATAATCTTTTTGAGGCTGCTCAAGCTCATATGGAAACGGGCAACAATCAAAGAGCGATTGAGCTTTTAAATACGATATTGAGTGACTACCCAAACAGTCAGCAGTATACAAAAGCCCAGCGCCTCATCGGTTTCCTCACAGTATCCGGTTAATTTTGGATAAAATGAAAGGAACAGTTTATATAGCGAAAGTGTGATGTGATAAAACCGATCTGATTTTTTGATCTATCATTATCACTGTTATTTTCACTATTATGTTATGTTTGTTCCCATTTTACATATTCCTTCTATACTGTCCGCCCACTTC
>JBBDJK010000103.1:0-23098 GCA_040879905.1 Balneolaceae bacterium
ATTTGCAAGGCCTGAAGCTACTTATTTTTTAGCAACCATCAATCTCTATTATGAAAAGAATTTTCAAAGGGCAAAAGAGTTGTATTGGTCGTTGGTGGAACAATATCCCAATAACGGCTATTACAGAAGATTGTATATGACCACATTAAGTCATCTAAGGGAATACAACAACATGGTATGGTTTTATCATGAGACAATGAATCATTGGAATTCCGCATCGCTTCCGGATCATCCGGTCATGGAGTATGAACTGACATACTGGCTTGGCAGGGCTCATTATTATCTGACTGATTATATTTCGGCAAAGGAGTCGTTTGTGAAAGCTCTGGAAATTGGAAATCGTTTAAAAAACAGAGAGAGCAGGGATCTGTTTACACTCAGTGCATATTTTGCGGGAAGAGTATCAGAAGAGCTGAATAGTATCGAATCAGCTGTAAAGTATTACAAAATTACTGCCAACCAAACGGCTATGCCGGAGGCAATAAAAAGGGCCAGAGAACGCCTTAGAGAACTGGATGTTTGAATTTGCTACAATTATTTTCAAGCATTGACGGACAATTTTCATGGGAGTTTTACTTCAACCGTGTTTTGGTTCTTTATGAGTGTGGTACCCGGCTCATATACTTTCTCTGTGAACTGTAAATGATGATCGCGGTCAACTGTCAAAACTGTTGAAGATCGGGTTCCATAATTATCAGTCTGAATAAACACAGATGAAACGGCTTTTTCCAATTCCGGTAATAAACCGGTATTTGGCAGATTTTCAATTGGATAGGTATCTGTGTTCAACAGAAGTTCAAAGAGATCATGCTCTGAAACTTGTTGGTTACTTGTAATTTCCTTAAAACGCTTAAGCGCCCAATCCGTTTTTGGCCAGGGAGTATTCAGTGCGCTATTGCTGATCGAATGATTTCCGGGTTGAATCTCAATAAATGGAGTATTATGATTGGAAAGGTAGTAAAGGTGATTTAGATTACCGGCAATCAAATTAAATCCGTTATAGAGATCAGCCCTTTTTTTAATAGATTTCAGGGACTGTAACGGTGGATCATCAGAAAGTAAAAAATCAGTTATGAGATCACCTCTTGAATGGGCATCTTCTTTTATGTTTTTGATGTCCCGATAGTTTGTTAAAGCTGCAATTAACCCATTTTCAGATACTCCGAGCCATGTGCCACCGGCTTTTAAATCTTTTCCTGCAATGATCGTTGGTTGCCTATCCCAGACATGCAGATTTTTTGTGGGTCGATCATAAAATTCATCCCTGTTACCGATAAGGATGAGAGGATATGTTGGATGGCATTTATAAGCAAAAACAATCAGGCACATATTATAAATTTAATGGATTCTGAAAAAGTAGTTTGTATTGCCGAGTGAAAAATTTAAAAGTTTTAAAAAAAATTGAAACATATTTGTCTCATTTTCGCTGTACATTTAGCTGATATATTATTCATAAATAATTGTAACTAAAAGAAAAATTGATACCCGGAAGTGACACTGCCAAACAGGATCTGATACTCGTGATAGCCGGGGTCATTGCGCTCCTTCTATTTTTCTGGCTCTACTCGGATTATCATCCATTACCCGCTGCTGATAACAGCTATGGAGAAGTAGGTGCTGATAACCAAGCTATTGAATACGCCAGAAAATTCGGATATGACACTACTGTTGATCCAATTTCCAGCTTTGAAATTAATTCCGTGCTACTGGATACCCTTCAAATTCAAACGGATTTTAAAGAATTTTATTCGAATCCACTTAATCGGTCACTGAACCCTGTTTTTTTTTGGAATACCAAAATTTTAACCGGACGACAAGAATCGGAAAGATCTCAGATAGGTTTTGCAAAGACTACAGCTCAGACAGTTGAGGTATCTCTCTCTGAGAACGGGAACCTAATTGCATTCAGAAATTCACAAGACCTGATACCGAATCGATTATTTCAAAGTGATGTGATGAGTATCGCTTTGGGAATTGATCAAATACCGGAGCTTGCATTCCCTTCTGATTCTCTCCTATTAAGATCTTTCAGATTCTCTTTTACAGGAGTCACTGATACGGAGATAGATTCATTGAAAATCAGCAGGGGAGAGCCTCATCTTATTGGCAGAGAAGCGGCTGAACGAATGGCTGAATATTATTTATCTCTCTCAGACTGGCCCCAACAACATTTTGTCCTTGATTCATTTGAACTGATTCCATTTGAAAGCAGCCAGATTGTTCGCGCTACTTATCAGAGTGAACGTACTGATACGGGGAAACAGGCTACCGTGATACTTGATATATTGCCAACCGGTAATTTGATCTCTATGGAATATAATTTTGACCTGATAAGTGATCAGGAAGACAGTGTACAATCCATACTGTCGGGTATACGAGGTGTACTTTTTTTAATTGTTTTCTTTTGGATCGTTATCATGCTATTTATGCGATTCAGATTGCGGTTGGTTGATCTGAAGGTTGCGATACTGGTTGCTGTATTGGGTGGTTTTATGTTTCCATCTCTTTTTGTTATGCGAGAGCTTTACAGTCAATTTCACTCATTTGAGAGCATTGATTTCTATTTTGTCATGACTCTGATGATTAGTGTAGGTTTCATAGCAGCTATCTCTTCAATAGGTTTTTTTGTTATAACTGCCATTTCCGATTCTATCACAAGACAATCCTGGCCGGAAAAGTTACGTACTATTGATGTACTGCGCATTGGACATTATGTAAATGTTCCATTGGGATTGAGTATGATCAGAGGGATTAGTTGGGGTTTCATATTAAGTCTGATCTTTACCCTGCTGATAATAGTGATGCCTGAATCTTATGTATCTCTCGAAGAGAATTTTACGGCTGACACGATCTATTTCCCCTTCATATTTTCACTGCTCGGAAATTTTTTAATGGCATTTCTTGTCTCTCAGGTTCTCTTTTTGATTTTTATGAGCAAAATTTGGGGATCCTTTAAATCAGCTGCTGTCATTGTACTATCATCAGCATTCCTAATGGTATTAGGAAATCCACTTCCATTAAATATTGGTGGTTTAAGCGTTGAAATATTGATGTCGGCTGTTATAGGGTTAGCCCTCGGTTGGATCTATTTGAAAGAAGATTTTCTGAGTATTTTGTTAGCCATATTTGTCTTTGTCAGTATCATCAATACTGCAAATGGTTGGTTAATAAGCGACTCCCCGGATGCTTTTGAATTTTATACATTCAGTATTTTAGTCATTGCCGGGTTTATCTATGGTACAGCCAATATAACCAGTGGAAAGTCAGCGAATGAGCTGCCAGCTTTTATTCCCGATTATATTCAGGAATTGGCGAGTGAAAACAGAATTAAACAGGAGCTGCAAATAGCGCGAAAGGTACAACAGTCCTTCCTCCCTTTACATACTCCTGATGTTGATGAGCTGGACATATATGCTATATGCAAACCCGCTTATGAAACCGGCGGAGACTATTACGATTTTATTGAAATGGATAATGACCAATTAGCTGTAACGATAGGAGATGTGAGTGGAAAAGGAATACAGGCTGCCTTTTATATGACTTTTACAAAAGGTGTTCTTTACGCCTTCTGCGATGATTCTGCATCCACAATGGATATTCTTAGTAAAACGAATAAAATGTTTCGGAAAAATGCTGATAAAGGTACATTTATATCACTCATTTTCGGAATGTTTAATAGTACTAAGGATGAGTTCAGGTTTTCGAGAGCGGGACATAACCCACTTCTCTTTTATAGAAATCGTGAGAAAAAACTCTATATCTATCAACCTGAAGGAATAGCAATTGGAATGGCGGATGTTGCCATATTCAGAAAGCATATATCTGAACAGAAAATTGAATTGGAACAAGATGATTTGTTGATATTTTATACGGATGGTATGGTTGAAGCGATAAATAAGGAGCATGAACTATTTGGTGAAGAACGCTTAAATCGGCTTATTAAAAAATACCATCAATTACCGGCCCGTCAGATTGTGCAAAAAATTGAATTATATCTTGCAGAATTTGTAGATCAAACGGATCAATATGATGATATGACATTGATCGTTATCAAAAAGAAATAGTTCGGTATTGATTGCTAAATTGAATGATATGATAAAACTAATAAACTGCAGAATATTAATATTGGCCTTTCTTCTCTCTTTTCCGATATCAGCTTTAGCACAAGAGGCCGAAACAGTTCCAATAACTCTTGAGGAAGCATTAAAAAGGGCGCCCCTTGAGGGTAAAAAGATCCTATTGGATGTTTATGCCTCCTGGTGTCCCTATTGTCAGCGAATGCATTCGGATGTGTATACCAGTGATGAAGTCATTGAAGCGATATCCAGTTATTATTTGTGGGTAAAGATCAATGTTGAGTCAGATGAACTGGTCAATTATCATGGAGAGGAAATGACGGAGGCTGAATTTGCACAGGCACTCGAGAATAAGAATATTCCAACTACCTATTTCCTCAATGATGAAGGAGCTATTATTGGTGTCCAGCCAGGATTTCTGAATGTGGATGTATTTTCAAATCTGCTAAATTTTGTGGGAAGTGATGCCTTTATAAATCAATCTTTTGATGATTATTTAAATCAGGATTGAGTGAGTATCACCCATCAAACCGGTGATCGATCTATATTCAAGAACAGATTATTTTATTAAGGTGTGTGATCCATTGGGTTTGGGTACGAGAAGCTGTACAAAAGATCTTCTTTCATTTTTTTATTTGATACAATTTTATAATCGGAATCAGAGTCCTTCATAAATGTGGGTTTGGGCAGATTAAAATGATCAGCTGCCGATTCGTAAAAGGCTTTTCTTGGTGGGTGTCCGTCGGAAACCAGATTATAGATCTCATTACGTTTTTTCTGAAGTATGATTTCAGTAATGATGTTGATACAGTCTGTTTGGTGAATTAAGTTGACTGGTTTATTGGCTCCGTCCAGCTTTTTTTTCCCGCTAAGATATTGTATCGGATGTCTGCCATAACCGTACAATCCGCCCAGCCGGAGAATAGTATAATCCGCACCTGATTTTCTGACAATCTTTTCTGATTTCAAAAGAGCTTCACCCGAAGGATTCAATGCCGCATCTAAGCTGGCATCCTCCTCCTTGGTTACGCCTCCAAATTCACCATAAACGGAAGTTGAACTTGCGAAAATGATCCAGGATATGTCTTTAGCTTGAGCCTTATCGTTAATGGATTGGATCAGATTTGTATAGTCTGATAGGCCGCTATTCTTTTTTTTGATCCCCGGGGGAATATTTAGAAACAGAGTATCTGTATTCCAAAATGGATCAGTATCCTGATTATCCATCGATTCGGGTAGCTTTATAAGAAAACTCTCAATCCCATTTTGTTTCAAAAGTCCAACTTTTCCCTGAGTGGTAGTTGAGCCTTTTATAGAGTAGCCGAGTGATAGAAGTCTTTGTGCAAGAGGGAAACCCAACCAACCACAACCTAATATGGATATATTCATAAAATGAAATCAAACCTACATTAAACTCAAATAATTAATAACCCTCTTTCCAGCATAAGATCAAAACGGTTCCAAACCCTCTGGTATACCCTGATTGATTTGGAACCGTTTCTCTACATGATTAAACGGACGAAGAATTAAATGTAAGTTAATGAGTACTCTTTACAATGTCACTTTTAACCCACCTATTAAGGTTCGAGGTAAACCGGGACGGACACCGGCAGGCCTGTCGGAGACGATATAATGGTTATTCAGAAGATTTCGAACATTCAAAAAAAGTGAAACATTGTTATGTAATTGATAATCAGAACTGATATCAAAAACCAAATAACTATCAGTAGCATGATTAGGGTCATTAGTGCCACTTCCGGCAATTGTCCTCATTGCAGGAGAGTAGATTGCACTCAAAAAGATTCCCAATTGATTCAGATCCATGCCTAACGAACTGTTTAATTGATGAACCGGTATGAATGGAATTTCGTCACCCTTGCTAACACTTCCCCAGGGGCTAAAATTGCTTTTAAAATCAGATTGGAAGGTAGCATTTGTGAAGGTATAGTTGACTGATAAAGGAAGAGATAAAGAACCGGGTGAAAAAATATCTGCCAGATCAACTGAACTACTTAATTCAAGTCCCAGAACCTGGACTTCTCCGGCGTTAAACTGTGCCGTTGTTCCACTTCCACCACCAGCTGCCAGGTCAGATCCGAGAAGGTTACTGTAGTTATTATAAAATCCGATAATTTCTGATTTAATGAGAGAATCTGAATATCGCAGGCCCAACTCATAATTGATACTTTGCTCTGATTTTGTATCAGATGATGAACCCGGACTGGGAGGGCTGAACCCTTTGTGGATGCCGGAAATAAGTGTCAGATGATTATGTAAGTGATAAGTTACTCCAATACCCGGTATAAATTCCTGAATGGTATATTCATTTTCTTTTAAATCCGTACCGGACCTGTTGAAATCCATATTTCCATAATTTAGATTCTCAAACCAAATATTTTCATATCGGATACCGGGTGTAAATGTCCAGTCATTGTATCTGATTATATTTTGCACATAAAGTGACAGGGCAGTAGCGGAACCGATACGGTTAGCCTGAGAACCGGGAGTCCCTGCATTTGTAAGGATCATCGTACCATTTTCCATACGGTATCCATCTTCGAACTGAAAACGATCTTCTTCATCTCTATGTAAACGGATCCCGAATTGTAAATCCTGATTTATATTATCTGAACCGACTCTTAAAGCAACAATGGATTCTATGCCCTGCGAAAAATATTTACGGTTATTAGAGCGGACGGAAAGGGCATTATCATCGCTATTTCCACCTTTTAAGACTTGTAATGCACCATCATATTGTGATGGATTCATTAAAACAGATGCCGGATTGATTCCATTAACAGATTGAAGTTTATACCAGTTTCTTGAAAAATCAGTATGATAGATCGTTGATGTTATGTCGATATGATCGGATAACAATGCAAAATGGCGAAGCATAAATTGCAGATGTTCGGTATTTATTTGATCTGCTTGTGAGCCTGCATATCTTCTTAGTGGAGTTTTATCAAAGTCTTCACGTGTTAAACCAAGATAGGTTTCGTCAGAAGTTTGGTTATTAAAACCCATTTTTAATTCCAGACGTTGGTAAAAAGATGCGTCTGCATCACTTCTGATCATCACTTTTCCCAGAAAATCATTTATGCTATAGCCTGTATTCGCACCATTGTCCAGGTTTTTGAACCCATCATTGTTCATGGATAAAGCTTCAACTGCAAATCCAATATTTTTGTATGTATTACCAATCAACCCATACATTTTATTTGAATTATGATCACCAATACTCAACTCAGCGAGTCCTGTAAATTCTGCGGGTATGGGAGTTGAAATCAAATTAATGGCACCACCTGTTGTATTAGGCCCGTATTTAATCTGTGAAGACCCTTTTCTGACTTCAACAGAATTAATACGGCCCATATTTGGGAAATAATATGCAGCCGGAGCGGAATAGGGAGCAGGGGCAGCCAGGATGCCATCTTCCATGATATTGATTTTTGAACTTCGTTCAACACCGGCACCCCGTAAACCGATATTGGGGCGAAGTCCAAATCCGTCTTCCTCCTGAATATTTACGCCACTGACACTACGCAGAACCCTGTGAATATCCGTATATTGATGGCGTTGCATTTGTTCAGGTGAAATATAACTTGCGGCTCCGGGTATTTGATTGACCCAGGCAGGGGTACCGACAACCATGATTCGTTCCAGATATATTTTTTGCATTGTATCCGTTGTATCTGCGGTTTCATCTGAAAAATTGAAAGAGTAGGCTGTAACTGAAGGTATGGAGATTACCGTAATCATTATGAGAGTAAACTTGAGCAATAGATTCTTCACGTTCTTGAATTTTGATTGTACGTTGTGGTTAGCTTAATTAGATTAATTCTAAATTAAGGCAGTAATGCAATAAACTCAACAGCTATTTAGATTAATTCTATTTAAAAATAAAAGATATTAATGTCTCTATTTATGTATACTTATGACAAATAATAACAATAATATAGCGATTGTTGGATCCGGGATAACCGGCTTAACTACTGCATTTTTTTTAAAAAAACGTGGCAAAAAAGTAACTGTTTTTGAGAAAAACAGTCAGCCCGGAGGTTCTATAAGAACAGTAAGAAATGGAGATTGGCTCACAGAATATGGCCCCAATACAATCCTGTTAAAAGATCGAATAGTAGATGAATTTTTTAATGAATTGGGGCTGAATGATCATCTTATTGAAGCAAATCCATCCGCATCCAAAAGATATATTGTAAAAAATGGACAGATTGTTCCGCTTCCATCCACATTGTTAGATGCTGTCAAAACCCCCCTGTTTAGTTTGGGCGGTAAATTAAGGGTGTTAAAAGAACCCTTTATTACACGTAGCAATCAACCGGATCAAACAGTTGCCGAGTTTGTGAGCAGAAGATTGGGACAGGAAGCTCTGGATTATGCCATTAATCCGTTTGTTGCAGGTATATTTGCGAATAATCCTGAATCACTAAGCCTCAGGCATGCTTTCCCACTCATGCACAATCTGGAGTCTGAGTATGGATCTCTCATAGTTGGAAGTTTTGCCGGTGCCAAGAAGAGAAAGGAGAGTGGACGTATAGAGCGTAAATTGGTATCCTTTAAGGGAGGGCTCCAGGAACTGCCTATCAAACTGGCTGAAAAATTAAACATTTTGTATTCCATGAGGATCGATACGGTAGAAAAAAGAGTTGGAAACTGGTTTTTAAAATCGAACGATGCCGAGTACGGGCCTTTCGATCAGGTTATACTGAATATACCATTATACCAGATGAAGGATCTCAACTCGCCATTCCAAAATGAACTGGAAGAGATTAGTAAGAAAGTCTATTATCCACCGCTAAGTGTAGTACACCTGTCATACAATAAAGAGGACGTCGGCCATGAACTCGATGGATTTGGGTTTTTAGTCCCTGAAGTTGAACAGAGAAATATTTTAGGGGCGCTCTTTTCTTCTTCATTATTCCAAGGGCGGGCACCCATTGGGAAACATTTATTGACAATATTCATTGGTGGTGGGAGACAGCCTGAATTAGCATCTATGGAAACAGAGAAGCTGATGAAGATTGTTGAATCAGAATTGAGTGATCTGATTGGGTTAAATGGGAAAACAGTATATCAGGATCATGTCTACTGGCCAAAATCTATACCTGCATATCATATAGGTTATGATGAAATATTGGAGAAAATGAAACAAATTGAGAAGATTGGAGATGGACTAAGTATTGCCGGTAATTTCAGGAATGGTATCTCTGTCCCGGATTGTATCAAAAATGGAATAAAACTGGCAGAAAAGATCTGATTTAATCTGAGGTATTTATATTGGGACAATTATTTAGGTAAATCTGTTGAACGTTGAATGAATCTTTACTCAGATTTATTACCTTAAGGCTGAAACTTTTTTGAACAAAGATTCGATCATCATGAGTATGAAATCTGACAAAAACAGACTGGAACAATTTCGGGAGCAGCGTGATCTAAAAAATCAAAAAGTTCTCCAACTTGATCATCTGGGTATAAAACGCTATTTCAATTTGGACACTAACACGTATAAAGAGGGCGCTCTTAACTCAAAAACCAAAGAGTTGTTAGGATTAGTAGCATCAACCGTATTGCGATGTAATGACTGTATCGATTATCACCTGGAGCAATGTGCTAAAACCGGATCTTCTAAAGAGGAGATTATCGATGCTCTAAATGTGGCGCTGGTCGTTGGTGGCAGTATCGTCATTCCCCACCTCAGACACGCTGTTGAAACCATTGATATGTTAGAAGAGGAGAGTCAGTTTAAGTGAAAACAGAAATTTTGAAAAGTACAGCCCTTCTCCTATTATCGATCTTTGTTTATGTTCCTTTATTGGCTCAGACTCATTCAACTGAATCTTCAGCACAAGATGAACCCATCAATCCCGACAGGATTGGGAGTTATTATTCTGCTTTTCCCTTGGGGGGTTATAGTTCAGATTGGGGATTTTATGGAGGCGGATATTTACAAAGAATTGACTACGGACTGGATGTCCGCCCTTTTGTGAATAATTTTAAGGTTGATTTTGTCGTATCAACAAAAGGATACATCGTTTCGCAGGCTGAATATGAACGTACTCAAACATTTGGACTTAATTTTAGAAGCCGAATTGAATTTATTGGTCAACGAATCAGTGAAGGACACTATTTCGGAATTGGAAATAACACTGAATTTGATGATGAGCAGTTTGAGCATGGCTATTATTACTATGAAAATCGTGAGTTTTTCTTAAAGTATATCGGGCGTAAACGGATTGCTGAATATGGGACTCATGGTAAAGTTGACTTGTATGGTACAACCAGTATTTGGCAGGTTAACAGTATGTCAAATGGCAGCGAAACACTATTCGATTCTGAAAGGCCAACAGGAACCAGTAAAAGCAGGGTTGGGAAAGTAGGAGCCGGATTGATGATAGATAGTCGTGATAGTGAATTTACACCATCAAGTGGAATTCAGTATGATATTGGATTTAATATTGCACCCGCTCTATTTGATTTTTCGTACAGTGAAGCAATTATTGACCTGCGGCACTATATCAATCCATTTAGTACGGTCATATTTGCTCACCGGTTTAAATATGAGGAGATTTTTGGAGATGCTCCATTCTGGGCACTTCCTGTTATTGGGAATGAGATGGGATTGCGTGGTTTTCATCTAAATCGTTTTAGGGGAGGACGTACGATTCTGCAGATGGCAGAGATCAGAAGTTGGTTATTTTCAGTTTGGAATGACGAAATACGTGTAGGAGCTCAACTATTTTGGGACAGTGGCAGGGTATTTTCCAATCATGATTCAAATGCTTTTTTTGACCAATGGAAACATACATTTGGTATTGGAACTGCAATAAATCTATTTAGCCCGGATTTTATTCTAAGAACAGATATAGGGTTCTCAAATGAAAGCATTCGCATCTATTTCGGTTCCGGATTTGTTTTTTAGGAGTTCAATCATTGTATCCCGAATATCATTACGATTGTCACTCAATTTCTAATTATGCTTCTTAAGCATAGTTATGTTTGCAGATAAATAAAAATAGTCTCATATTTCATGGAATTGGCAGATTTCAAAACATATTATAATAACCGATATAAAATCAATTTCAATTAAAGGCAAATTTTCAATGAAATTCGAAACACATATATTTCCAAGCGTGATCGAGAGCAGCAACTCGCTTCTTACCAATGTCACTTCTAACAGATTGGATGGCATGAAAATTCAGCATGATGAGCAGGATTATCTTGTCGGATCATTGGCTTTAGTTGAAGGTAGTTCACCGCACAAAGCAATCAACTGTGCACCTGATGAAATCGATTATCAGATTTTAATGAAAACTGCTTTATCGATTGCAAACAGGATGGTAAATGGCAGGCAAATGGCGGTAACTGCCGGATTTCCATATACAACCTACCAGGTGTTTAAAGAAGCAGCTTCCGATTTAATAAAGAGTATCAACTCTGTAAAACAGGATGAACGACCTTTCGGTGGGTACGATTATAAAACATCCGAAATCCGTATTGGCAGTATTCATATCATTCCTGAACTACTTGGATCCATATTGGCTGTACGTCAGAAGTCTGTGAATTTGAGAGGGGGTATGTTTGTAGTCAGTTTGGGTTATGGCACTCTTGAGATCGGACTTAGTACTGAAAGTGGAATTGTTCAGCGTTCATTCAACAGTGGTAATGGTTTACGATTTGCGATGGATGCTGCCATGAAAGAACTTTCAAGCACACACTATTTGGGGCTAAGAACGGAGCATCAATTTGATGAATCTTTCAGAATGGGATCTATTATCGCCAATCGAAAGAGGATTGATCTTACGGATATCAGGAAACGTGTTTTGACCCAATATTACAGAGATGTCATCTCTCCAACGATTCGAAATACCTGGACAGATGAGGATTTTAACCGGGTATCCAATTTAGTTTTGGTCGGTGGAGGTGCTCACTATTCAGATCTGATACAACTATTTTATGAAGAATTTGATTCAATTTTGAACATCGAAGTTGCAGAAGATCCTCACAAAGTGGCAGGTCAGGGTTACTGTATCCATTCCCGAAATAACAGGGGTGAATCAGAAGGTGACCCGGTGGGAATCGATATCGGAAATGCCAATTCTACTGTAAGTACTATTGTAGACGATTTCGCCTAATCTCATCAAATTGATGGGATACAACAAGTTGGCGATTTGGATGACAACTACATATAATTGTACTTGTACTCTTATTTGAAATCAGCAGCTCGATTGGGGTAGTCGGTGATAAACCCATCAACACCCAATGTGAGTTGATTCCGCATTTCATCTATTTCATTAACTGTCCACGGGATTACTTTCATACCCAGCTTGTGAGCTTTTTGGACGGTTTCTGATGTGACAAGATTGTAATTCGGACTCCATATTTCAGGTATATATCCAAGCGACTTGATAAAATTCTCCATCGGTTCATCGCTTTGAACCAGTATCGCCTGATCTATATCAGAATTTAGTTTTTTAAATTCAATTAAGGTGGCAGGGTCAAATGATTGAATAATGATTCTGTCAAACAAGTTAAACTCTTCATTCAAAACGCTTAATTCTTCAAATAAGAGCGTTGCAAATTCTTTCGGTTGCGGAGCCAATACACTATATAATTCAGGATAACTTTTGGTTTCAATGTTATATGCAACCGGTTTCAGGTTATTCTCAATGACATAGTTTTCCATCTTACGAATGGCATCGGCCATCAAAGGTTTTTGGACCTGAATCGGTTCTTGATCTGGAAAATTACTATTTCCGCGAATACCGACATCATATTTCCGGGTCTCTTCAACCGTCATTTCAAAAATATTTGTACTCATTTGTTCCTCTTCAGTAACCGGGGTTCCATCCGGTTTTGTAGAAATATGATGATTAAACCATGGTTCATGGGAAATCAATAAATGCCGATCTTTCGTTACCACGACATCAAATTCGATGGTGTCAACTCCAAGATCAATCGCATATAAAAAGCCTGGTATTGTATTTTCCGGCAATAACCCACGGGCACCCCTATGGCCCTGCAGATCAAATGGTTTGGTGGAATTTTCTTGGGAACAGGCAGTTAGAATCAAAATTGTTAGAATTGATGTGAAAAGTTTCATTTAGGGAAAAGTAAAAAGTTAGAAGTAAAAAGTATGTTGAATTGTTTGAATGGTGATCTTGAAGATAGATTTATTAATATTTGGATTGTTTTACAACTGAACAATAGTGCAACCGGATCCGCCACTTTCCCAGGGTGCAATTTCAAAGGATTTTATCTCCTTTCTATTCTCCAGATATTCATGAACCAGTTTAAGCAAAATTCCTTCACCTTTGCCGTGGATGATTTCGACCTGATTGAGACCTCTGGTGATTGCTTTATCAATATAAAGTGTTAAATCACGAATAGCATCTTCACCACGTTTTCCCCGAAGGTCCAGATTTGGTTTTATGGACAGATCCAAATCAGGTGACATTGAGTATGATGATGCAAATTGTTTTTTATCTTTTTTCCGGGGCCGGGAAGTGCGGGTTAGTTTTTCGATCTTCGCTTTTATTCTCATTCCATTCATCAGGACAGTTGCCCGGTTTCCCGAAAGCTCAATCAATTCACCTGAGGCCTGGCTATCATCAATCAAGACATAATCACCTATAACCGGCAATTTTTTTGCTGCTGATTCCCGGTTTTTTTGTCTTTTTTCAGCCAGAACTTTTTGGCGTTTAATTTCAGACTTGGATTCTTTTATCTCATTTCTTGCTTCCCGAATGATCTCTTTGTTTTCACGGCCTTCATTAACAACTTTTTCTACAGCTTCTTCGATTCGCCTGTTTGCCCCGCTCATAATCTCTTCTGCATCTTTATAAGCTTTCTCAAGAATTTTTCTTTTCTTTTGATCCAGATTCTCTGTCTGCTCTTTCCATTCACGTTCACGTTTTTCCAATTTTTTTAATCTCATTCTGAAATCAATGGCCGCCTCTTCAGCTTCTTGCAGACTTTTTTCCAGTGAAATAAGCAGATCTCCCATTTTATCACGTTTATCCCCCAAAAGTGTACGTGCGCGTTGCATCAACTCTTTTGGCAGTTCCATCCGGTCAGCAATTTCAAAAGCATAACTACTGCCCGGAATCCCTTTTTTAAAACGGTAAGTAGGGGTCAGGTTTTCCTGATTAAACTCCATAGCCCCATTAATGACGCCCTCTTTTTCATGTGCAAAAACCTTTAATGAACCGTGATGGGTCGTAATAATGACTCTGCACCCTTGTGCAATCACTTCCTCCACGAACGATTGAAAAAGAGCTCCACCTTCTTCAGGATCGGTTCCTGATCCTGCTTCATCAATAAGAATTAAAGCGCCGGGTTCTATTATTTTAAGTGTATGCCTCATCCAGCTTAATCGTGAACTGAATGTACTTAAATCATTTTCAATCGATTGATCATCACCCATATCTACAAAAAGTCCGCTGATAACCGGCAGGTTCGATTCTGGATTAGCCGGTATTGGGTAACCACTCTGAACCATCATCTGTAATAATCCGGCCGTTTTCATAGCAACAGATTTGCCCCCTGCATTGGGTCCGGTGATGACTAAACCCAACTCTGCCTGATTTAGGTTCAAATGAAGTGGGATAACAGGTTCAGTGCTTTTTTCGAGAATATTTTTTAATAGGAGATTGGGATTTTTGGCCTCTATTAATTCCAGTTTCAGATCATCTGAGATTTGTGGAACAGAACCGTTCAGGTCTATGCCTAATTTCACTCTGCAATGGATAGCATCCAATAGGGTTATGGGTTCAATATTGGAATAAAGAGAATCTGTATATTTTCTGACTTCTGAGGTCAGAGTTCGAATGATTCGTTCAATTTCACGCTGCTCTTCAGATTCAAGTTGCCGAATTTCATTATTGATCTGAAGAGCTTCAACCGGTTCAAGATAGACGGTCTGACCTGTTGAGGAAACATCATGGATAAAACCCTCAATTTTCCGCTTATACTCAGCGAGGACTGGAATCACCATCCGGCCATTTCGAATTGTGGCTCCTTCATCCGATGTCATTCCATCTTTGGTAACACGTCTCATGACACGCTGAATGGTGGTTCTCAGATGATTTCGTTCCCTATTTATTTTATTTCGGATCTGTTTTAATTCCGGACTTGCATCATCTTTCAATTCACCCCGATCGTTGATTGCTTTTGATATTGATTCTTCAAGAGGTTTTAGTGAGATGAGCCGGTTTACAATTTCATGTATTGCCGGATAACCATCTGAAAGGCGATCAAAATACTGTTTGATGATTCGGGGAAGTCGCGCATTTTGAAGAACTACGATAAAATGGTCCAATGCGATTGAACTACCTGATATTCGGGCTTCAATCAGGATATCACGAATATCTTCCAGATTTGATAATGGATGAGTGGATTGTACACGAAGTAATTCACTCCACTCAGAAGCCTGTTCAAGTAATTTCAAAACTTCCTGTTTGTCCGGAGAGGGTTCAAACATTCGAATAAACTCAGAACCATAAGGTGTGAAAGCCTTTTTTGCTGTCGCTTCTCGTATCTGCTTAAAACCAATTTTAAGCGACGCATTTTCCGGGTAGATTGTGAAAGCATTTTTCATACATAGAAGTTCGTAAACTTTTCAGGAAAACTAAAAAGTGATATCACTATATCACGATTAAAGGTTTATAAGAGCCTTTGTAAAACCTGTTCTTTTGTCCAATCTTTGCGTTATCAGAGAATTAAAATCCTCACATATGGCCAATATGCTGTGGTTTTAATTCTTCTCTGGCCTTGATCTTGAACAAAACTCCAAGTTTTTCAAAGGCTCCTTATAAAGAATTGTGGGACAGTACTGATAAGTGACAATAAAAATAGTACATTTCAAGCGGTTAATCTGAATAACATTCGTTTTAATCGTGATTCATAACAACTGAACAAACTGACCGAAATTTATTTTGATCCTTTTTATTCTGCTTTTGATTTGCGGGTTAGTTGCCGGTGTGGTTGCGGGGTTGTTTGGAGTGGGAGGAGGGATCTTGTTTACACCTATCTTATACTATCTGTTTGTATCCGCTGAACTGAGTGAACCTTCCGTTTGGGCTATTGCAACCTCACTTTTTTGTACCTTTACAGCATCGGTAAGCAGCACGATTCAGCAGCGAAGTCAGGGAAATTCATATTTGAAAGAGGGGGTGCTCGTTGGACTGTTCGGTTCCATTGGGGTTTATCTGGGTAAAATGTTTGTTTTATCAAAATGGTTTACGGAGGAACTGTTTGTCACACTGTTTTCGATGATATTAGTGGCTGTGGCTATTCTATTTTACAGAAAGGGGCGATCAAAATTAGATCGTAAGGAGATCAAACCTGAGAATGAGATGGGAATCCTTCAATCGGTAGGAACAGGCAGTGCAGGCGGAATTGTGGCGGCCATTGCCGGAGTGGGCGGTGGGATCGTGTTGGTACCGATGATGAATTTGATTTATCGATTAAAAATTTCCAAAGCTGTAAGCATATCTTCACTGGCCATTGTCCTGATCTCATTTTCCGGATGGTTTCAGTATGCTTTCTTGACCGGTGAGCAAACAGGCCTTACAGGTGTCACAATTGGTTATGTCGATTTTGGAACAGCTTTTCCATTAATTTTGGGTGCTTTTATAGGTGGGTTTGTTGGTGTTAAAACCGGATTAAAAATTTCCGATAGAATCACTCAAATTCTTTTTTCGGCATTAGTCCTTATCATAGCCATACTGATGATTCGTACCCTTTTTTAGAGGATAAGTGATCATTCTCAATCATATTTACTATGTTTCAGATCCACTCTGGTGATCACGAAAAAAAGTAAAATACCGGCCATAAAAATAGACAGTGAGAACAGACTCAAAAACAGACCGGGTTTAATAATGAATATTGCTGAGAAAAACTGTACAACAATAATTGTGATCAGAATCCCGGCAATCGTTTTTCTGTTGATATGTGTGATGACATAGGCACCAAGAGGTGCACCAAAAATGACAACAGGAACAGATACGAGCCAATAATTAATAACTTCAGGCTGAATCGTTTCGAGGAAAAAATAGTGGATCATAAAACCGATGATGGCATTTGAAGTCATCAGTATGACAGAAGTGGGAGTGGCAATTTTTTCTGATAATCCATACTTGAGCACGACATAAGAGAACGTGCAAATATCAATTCCGTTTCCCAAAACGGAACTGAAGACACCACCCATGAATCCGACAGAGATGAGTTCAATTAATTGTGATTTAGATAGGTTGGGTAACTGATTGATACTTTTCCTCTTTCTCACAAAGTTTACGACCCAAAGTGCAATTCCAAAACTTAACCAGAATGAAACAAACATCATTTTAGCGAAGTCCGGTTTAACAAAAGGCATGATATAGATTGAGCCCATGACAATACCTAAAAAGCCACCCAAACCGGCAAACAGCAGATAGGTTTTTTCAATCCGGATTTTTGACAATATGATCCATAAAGATGCAAAGGCCATTCCCACACTCTGAATGGCAAAACTAAAGTTTCGAGCTACTTGCGGTTCAATATCAAACAAGAGGGTCATAGCCGGATATGCAATAGCTCCTCCACCTTCTGAACTTGCCCCGGCAATAAACGAACCGAAAATCATCGTTATCGTCATAAACCAATTCTCTTCGAATAAAATCCAGGACCCGGTGTTTTGCATATAGATCATCCAGGCTGATAATAACAGAAGTGCAAATGGTATAAATTTAAATAACGTTTTTCTGATGTCTGACATTAGATTGTGCAAAATATAAATATAAAAAAATCTGTACTGTAATAGATCCGTTCACATATAATATGTTATACCCACTCACCAAATTCTTTTTTTATAAGATTTTTAAATGAATTCTCAATTCAATGAATTTTTTCCGTAAACACATCCAAAGAATAAACAAGATGACCTTGGGAGCATTTATTGCTTCCTGGTTTTTGCTTGTAGCTGTGATTCCCGCACAGGTTGCGGCAATGGCTGAATCGCATGCCATATTTTGGGTTTACAATTCGAATGAGGACTGTTACGAGCTGGTGATGGATCATCGTGAAAACGCCGATGAAAATCATTTTTCAGATGCCGAAAAACATGATCTTCATTCTTTTCACAGCTCTTGTTGTTTTGATGAATATGTGATCGAATTAAAAAAGCATGATTTTTATCACTTCCTGAATTTTGAAGAACCTCTTTATCAGTTGCCGACTTTATCTTTTCAAACAATCGCACCCCTTGAATATTCAGAGTATAAATTACCTCCTCATCCAATACTGGATGTACTCCGTGTGACCCGCCTCCTTTCCGGGACGGTTGCCATAACTGCTCTATTTCTTAATTTAGTTTCCATTGCACAAATTGTTGTCGTTGGTCCTTTAATTACATTACTATACTTACTGAATGCCTATTTAGGAATTAAAATGTAGATCTAAAAGTATGAAACTACGCCCTATAACGGCTTGCCGCATCATAGGGACAGGACTCACGTCTACTTTACTTTACCTACTATTGCAGTTCAGGCTTTTCGTGTTAAATTACAATCATAATCTCCGCGCCCATTATGCGCCGGGCCGTTATATGACCATTCTAAACATGATCAATTCACATTTATGAAACTATGCCCAACTTTGCTTAAAAAAAAGAATCTTTAGCCGGGCATAGTTCACTGATTTTTTAAGGTTTCTATTTAATACTTTCTTTAAGGACAGAATGAATTTTATAGATCCATCTTTGAATGGTAGCCTCTTCGTCTCCAAATATACTACCTTCTTTGCCTTCGAATAATGGAAGCTTAATTTCTAAACTTCGGTTTTGTTTGAATATGATATGAATACCCATCCTCACAGTATGGAGTTTTGTGCCATCGTCCGCTGTTTCACTGCGAAGATCTTTGAATAGCTTACAGTTTTGAATATCATCTAATTCAATAACTGTTTCTTTTTGATTTTTCAGATGCAAAATGCAATGATTTTGAGTGTCAATACCAATTGCAAATCCATTTCTCAGAACCTCCATGTTGTCGATATGGAGGTCATATACTTTTGCAGCATCGTCGAATGATTTCCGAGTCTTTTTAAGTTTAAATTTTTGAGAAAATTCATGAATCCCAATTGGAATAAAAAATGTGGATAGTGCGACGATACCTATAATAATTGATGTTAAATCGATTTCCATCTCTAATTTTTTTTAAAGTAAAAGATTAGCAGGCCTTACCTATTTAAAGTCCGGTCGTGAACTATTGCTGGTAAGTCTGAATTTGAATGCTGACAATAGGGCGCTACATTGCGCTCTTAAGAGATGGAACTATAGAAATGAGTGGAAGGGAAAAATCAGGATTCGCACCGATTGGTTTACTAAAATCCTCTGAGCACGAATAAGATACTCAAATAGAGGGGCATACGTATTTTGATTTGTACTCCAATTTGCTGAAAAAGATTTTTGAGAATCAGTTTCAGATGGTACGTTGTGGGCAATTTCAGCAAATGACAGAAAAAGATATGACCTGGAGATAATGGAACTATCTTGTTCATCATTTAAGGAATCGCCAGAAGTCAAGAAAACTTTATCACTCAGTATAGAATCACTCTGATCTATACTGTAGAACAGACTGCTCATCACTCCAAGCAGGCAAAATGCAAATGATATGTTTAGTATCTTTCTCATTGAATAAATGATACTAAAATTTGTACTAATTAACTTCTAGATTGAAAATACAATTACACCCAAAAAGACAACGTTCATTCGGAAATTTTAATTGCTTGGCACTATAAACGCTGGGCCGTTATGCCCACTTATCGAACTCTTTATTTCAAGGGAATATTTCTTATCTTGTTTGTTGATGAATTTTGTTCAAAAACATATCGGTATACTCAATAGAAGCATAGCAAAATTATTGCTATTTGTTTTTGTGATGCATGCATTCAGCATTCACGGCTTTGCTGAATCACTGGTTTACTGTTTTGAAGAAAACGGGGATGTAAATATTGAATCTACATCAGATCTTGGCAGTTTCTTAGATAGTGAAGCCGAGGTTCATGGAAAAGAGAGTCATGATCATGAACAAGAATCTGTATTTCATCAGGATAACGAACATCACTTAGATGTTTCCATTTCTTTACTCTGTGCAAAAGAAGACAGATTAAACCGCTTCGATCAGCATAAAACCGTTTCTGATTTAAAAAGAGCTATATCTCAAAAAATGGAAATCACGCCGATTTCCCGCTTCGCTCAGCAAACTGTATTTATACCTCCCATCAAAGAAAATTCTATCACGTCCATTCTTCAGATAATAGTACTTCTGATTTAGGCCATACAGCCATCCTTATGCCTAATTCAAACTGAGAATGCCATTTTTATATTGGATAATTTTATCTCGTGTGCATTGCTCACCAATTCTTAACAGCTAAAAAGGCTGAATACTACATGTCAAAATTATTTAAAACGATGCTGTGCATCGGTATGCTTGTGCTTGCTGCCGGTTGCGCCAGCGAACAAACGCTGATTGAACCACCATCCAAAAGTACACTGGGAGAGAAAACCTTTGAAAAATCTCCCGCACTAAACAAAGAAATCAAACACAAGCCAAAAGCGGATGTAATGATTTCAGACACCTTAACATTTTCGCAAGCTTTGGCTAAAACATTGACTGAAAGCCCTGAACTGGAAGTTTTTGCCTGGCAAGTCCGCGTGGCGGAAGCCGAGCGCATTCAGGCTTCGCTGCTACCCAATCCAACCGTGGGTGCCGAAATGGAGAATTTTGCGGGAACCGGTCCCTTTGAGGGCTACGATGCCCGCGAAACTACGGTTCGTCTCAGCCAGAAAGTGTTGCTTGGGGCAGACCGTCTGAAGCAAAAACGCGCAGCCGGATTAACCAAAGAATTAGCCGGATGGGATTATGAGGCCAAACGTTTGGACGTACTCACCGAGCTCACTAAAGCCTTCGTTTCTGCCGTTGAAGCCCAACAACAGTTGGAACAGCAAAGAGAGTTGTTTAGCGTGGCAGAGCAACTTTTTAAGACGGTAAGCGCCCAGGTGGAAGCCGGGAAAGTTTCCAAACTTCAGCAAACCAAGGCGCAGGTAGAACTATCCCGTGCACGGATTGAACTGGAACGTGTCCGTAATCAAAAAGAGTCAACTTTCAGTAAAGTGGCTTCATTTTGGAGTGCACAGGTCCCGGAATTTACCGCCGTGGAAGGATCGCTGGAAGTCACTCAATCGCTGCCTGAATTCCAAATGGTCTCAGACTACATCGAACGAAACCCGGATGTGGCTCGCTGGACCACCGAATTGCAGCATCGTGAAGCCGTCCTTTCCGTAGCCAAAGCGGAGGGTATTCCGGACATCAGCATAAGTGTCGGTTACCGCTGGATGCAGGATATAGACGCCGAGGCTGCTGTGGTTGGCGTATCCATTCCGCTTCCGTTTTTTAATCGCAATCAGGGAAATGTACGTGCTGCCAGGTATCAACTAAGCAGAGCACAGAATCAGCAGCGAGCTGTGCTTATTGAGGCCAAACAGTCTCTTCAGCAAAATTTCAACACCTTGCATGCGTCTTACTTTGAAGTACAACAGCTCAAAGAAGAGGTACTGCCCGGTGCCGAAACAGCTTATCAAGCGGCCCTAAGCGGGTACCGTCAGGGAAAATTTGACTTCCTGGAAGTACTGGATGCCCAACGCACGCTTTTTGAAACCCAAACCCGATATGTACAGTCCCTGGCCGAATTCAATCGTGCAGTGGCCGATGTGGAACGCCTGATCGGGACTTCTCTCAACGAAATTTCATCCAACTAATTTACTGATCTCATGAAACTGACTTTAAATGTGAAAAATATCATAAAACGAATGGTTCCGGTGTTGATCTTGGGTTTATCGCTGACACTGATCACCGGCTGCAATTCCGAAACGCAAATCACAACACAAACTGAAGAACATGCCGGAGAAGAAGCCCCTGCTGAGGAAACTCATTCCGAAGAGGAAGCAGTATCTGGTGAACATTCTGAAGAAGTGCACTTAACGGCTGAACAGCGTGCCGATCTGAATATTGAAGTGGATACGCTGCAAGCCGGGAGTGCCCACTCTGTTATTCAACGTCCGGCCACAGTGATGTATAACCTCGACCGCATTGCCAAAGTAGGGCCGCGGATCGAAGCCAAAGTTGTTCGGGTGCTGAAAGATCTGGGCGACAACGTAAAGGTTGGAGAACCCATCGCTCAAATGAGCAGCGTGGAACTCGGAAAGATCAAAGCGGATTATCTTCGACTGAAAGCATCCATCAAAAAAGAAGATGCCCATTTAAAGCGAGAGCAATCGCTTTATGAACAGGATATATCCAGTCAGGCCGAATTGCTGCAAGCCGAACTGGAATATGAGGAGGCCAAAGCAGACCTGGATGCCGCTACCGAAGCCCTTCGACTGTACGGACTTTCTCAACGTGATATTGAAAACATCAAAGCCGGAGGCGAAACACCGTTGTCATTTTTTTACCTGAGCAGTCCGCTGAATGGACGCATTCAGGAGCGCAATCTCTCGCCGGGACAAACGGTTGGGCCAAATGAAACGCCGGTTTATGTAGCCAATCTTTCCAATGTGTGGGTCATGATTGATAGTTATGAACAGGATATTCCATACCTGGAAGAAGGGCAGCGTGTGAAGCTACAGGTACGCGGACTCGGTGACGAAACCTTTGAAGGCGAAACCAACTGGGTGAGTTTTGCCCTGGAGCAAGAAACTCGCACCATGCCCGTTCGTGCCGTCATTGAAAATCCGGACGGGATACTCAGAGCCGGGATGTTTGGAACGGCTCGCATCTTTACCGGAAAAGAGATGGAACAGGCCGTGATTTCGGTGGACGCCATTCAGGAAATTGAAGGCCAGCCCAGCGTTTTTGTGCCGGGCGATGAAGAAGGCAGTTTTAAGCCGGTAGCCGTAATGCTTGGTGAAGAACGAGACGGCCTGGTGGAAATACGATCGGGATTACAACCCGGCGACAGAGCTGTTGTAG
>JBBDJK010000104.1:0-3549 GCA_040879905.1 Balneolaceae bacterium
CGGTTTTCATTTAATTTTAATGCTTCTCTTTCAGCTGATCCGGGATGACAATGCCCAATCTTTTAGCCCGTTCCCTCCACTTTTGACGTGCCAGCTTTTGCATGTCTTCAATGGCATCAATTTCATCTACAATTTCCATCCCCAGCAGGGTTTCTACAACATCTTCCATCGTTACCACACCGGAAAAACCACCATATTCATCTACCGCAACGACAATATGTTCCTGTTCTTCAAGCAGACGTTCAAAAAGGATTTTTAATGAAATGGTTTCCGGAAGTATGAAAACTTCCCGTTTAATTTCCCTGAGCTTTTTCTCTCCATTATTCTTGGACAGATTGTAGTATAAATCGTTTTTGAGGACGTAACCGGTGATATCTTCCTCATTTTCGCCGTATACCGGCATTCGTGACACCCGCAGCTCTTCATTTTGTTGAAGGATTTCATTAATGGTTAAATCTTCCTGAAATTTAACCACCACAATGCGTGGTGTCATAATATCCTTGACTCGAAGGGATCGAAAACGGATCAGGTTTTTAAAAATGTTGGACTCCCCCTCTTCAAAAACACCCTCTTCAAACCCAAGTTCAGCCATGGCACTAAATTCTTCACGGCTCATCGTAGGTTCAGTTTCTTCATTGGAAAGCCATTTGGTGATTTCCATTGAAAGTAAAACAAATGGATAGGTGATGAAGATCAGGATCTTGGTAGTACGCCCTGCAAAAACCGCGAGTCTCTTCCAATGAGTGGCTCCCAAAGTTTTAGGGATGATTTCGGAAAATATCAGGATGGCCAATGTCAGAAGGGCTGACGTGATACTCACATAAGCATTCCCAAAAACGATCTGTGCCTGCGCACCCACGCCCGCAGCACCCACGGTATGAGCAATCGTATTCAGGGTTAAAATGGCTGAAAGCGGCCGATCGATATCTCGCTTCAGTTCACGAAGAATCTTACCGTTTTTAGGGCTGTTTTTTTCCAGTACAGCTATAAATGATGGGTTCATAGAAAGTAAAACAGCTTCTAAAATGGAACACAAAAATGAAACTCCGATGGCAAGCAGTAAATAAAAAATCAGGTAACCCATACGCCCAAATATAGCAGAAATTATCAATCTTGTTTGTAATAAAATGGGTCTCCTTGCAATTGCATTCCAAAAACAGGTTCTATTGGAGTACTTTAATCATCATATTAAATGTCAAAATCCATTTAATCTGAATTGAATGCTAACAGGTAAACCTGTTAATTCTACTCTATTGAGTTTTTTTATAAAAAAAACTAAAGTGTAACTAGACATTTTAATAGTGACCCTTTATAATCCGTGTTTCATGCATTTACACAACACCAATTCTTTCCCGCTATTAGTTTTTTTATGTAACGTTCATTATTTATCAAGTCAATTGGTTAACGTTCACAACTTTTGCACTGAACTCTTATTTCAGCTATGAGAAAATTTACAAGACGATTATCCGAGGGGTTTAATTTTATTCTTGAGCGGCAATTTGTTAAAGGTACGCACATACAGCTTTTTTTTGTTGTTGCCCTGATTGGGATCATATCCGTTGTCGGTGGATTATTGGTGCTGCCCACAGATGACCCCGCTTCTTCCTTTGGAGAGTCCGTATGGTGGGCATTTCTACGCCTTTCTGATCCGGGTTATCTCGGGGATGATGAGGGAACCTGGCGCCGGATGGTATCCACTCTGCTCACCGTTGCCGGTTATGTGGTTTTTATGGGCTCGATGGTGGCGATCATCACATCCTGGCTGAACCGTAAAATCAGAACCCTCGAGCAAGGCCTTACACCTGTAACCGCCAATAATCATGTGGTTATTTTGGGCTGGACCAACCGCACCGTTCATATTGCTGCAGAACTGTTTCAATCCAGTAAACGAGTGAAAAAATTCCTGAAACGTCATGGTGCCCGTGTTTTGAAACTCATTATTTTATCCGATAATGTGACTCCTTTCCGGCTACAGGAACTGAAGGACAACCGGTTAATTGGGAAACGGGCTAAAGAGATCATTTTGCGTTCCGGAGAAGCCATTAACCGCGAACATCTGCGACGTGTTGACAGCATGCATGCATCGGCTATCATCATTCCAAGTCCGGCCGTTACCAACACGGAGTTGATCACTCCTGATGTCGAAACCATCAAGACGCTGCTTTCTCTGAATTCCGAGGCTCATACCCTCAAAAAGAATGAAAAGTTACCTTTTGTAGTTGCAGAGATTCAGGATGAAAACAAAATAAAAGCGGCACATCGGGCTTACCAAGGCCCATTGGAGGTCATCTCCAGTGATACGATCATCAGCCGGTTGATTGCACAAAATTTGCATCATATCGGACTCTCGGCTGTATTCAACGAATTGCTTTCTCACAGCCACAATAATAACCTGTATGTCCTGGAAATTCCCGAAGCTGCCGGAAAATCCATAGGTGCGCTTCGGGGGCTTTTCCCAAAAGCCATTTTATTGGGCATTGTGAGAGAAGAAGCCGAGACATTTGTCCCACTTTTAAATCCGGGAAATGACCTGTACCTCGAAAAAACGGATCGGATCATTTTGCTTGCGAGCAAGATGGATGATGTGGAGATAGCTGCCGATTCAGTAAAACATATTACTGAATCCATTCCGAAGAGACCCTTAAAAGAAAGGCCTAAAGCCGATAATTACTCAGGGGCATCCAAACTTTTAGTACTGGGATGGAATCATCATATTCCGGCATTGATCAAGGAGCTTGGGACATACAAGAACGAGAAATTTCACATGACCCTCGCTTCACTCCGCCCCTTAGAGGCACGTTATCTTGCTATCAATCATATCCTCTCTGAGGTCAGCAATATCACATGTGAACATATTATCGCCGATTACCTCAGTGAAACATCAATTCGAGCCCTCAATCCGGAAAATTTTGACCATATTTTACTTGTTAGCAGCGATAAGTTATCCGCTTCCGAAGAAGCCGACGCGCGTACGATCGTGGGGTACACACTGCTCGATGATGTGCTGAAATCGGATCCGGCCACAAGAAGTCCGCATATTGTTATGGAACTCTCCGATCCGGGTAACGAAATTCTCATCAAACATTTTCAGAGTGAAACCATCATCAGTCCGCTCATTTTGAGTAATCTACTGGCTACCGTTGCGATGCGCCGGGAGTTGTTCAGCGTATATCGGGAACTATTTACCGTAAGCGGAGCAGAAATTATTTTTCGCAATCTTAATGAGTATGAACTGGAACCCGGAACAGTGACATCTTCTGAACTTGAAAACCATATCGCTGACTATCAGGATACGTTTCTTGGCGTGTATGCCAAAAATGCAAGCGGCCAAATAGGCTTAAAACTGAATATTCCCAGAAATCACACCATTACATTGACAAAAGAATCCCTTCTTGTGGTTTTGAGTACCGTTTAGTCTTCATTGAAGAACAAACAGTGTTAATAGATTGAATTACATGGTCTGGTGGGCTAAATCATACGGGAGATCCACAATCTGTAATACATGGAAATCATATTCACTATTAAACTTTTATGATCATAGCCTCACAC
>JBBDJK010000105.1:0-4498 GCA_040879905.1 Balneolaceae bacterium
GGCAAACCCAAAGAGGGAGCGGTCATATCATAAGAAGTAGTACATCTTCAGAAATTCCATCATTGGAGTTGGTATATCCCGTCAAGACAACTCCTCCATCCGAAGTATTCGTACTTGAATTAACAAAATCTGACCGACTGCCACCCATGGTAAGAATAGAGCCCTTTTAGAAACTCAGAATAAAAAAAGGCTCACTGTTAAATTATGTGGGTAACAAATTAAATGTCGCCCACACAAATCAACATTGAATCAAAAAAACTAACCCGGCCGGTATTTAAACCCTAATTCCAAATTTCGGCTGGTATTTCATCAATCGAAGTTAACTCAATATGACGATAGAAGATTTCGGCACCTTCAGATTGCAGCTGAATTTTCCCTTTCACCAATGGCACTTCCTCTCCATCTACCAAATACCGGCTATTCATCACTTTCATGTTTGGCATACCGTTTACCACATGAACACTGTTCCCATCAACCGTATAGACTTCCATGGTATTCCATTCACCCATCGGATTTTCGTGATCTTCATTAAATTCGCAATAAGAACGCTCCGGACTAAACGTCACTAGCGACGAGTCCGGATGAAAATAGTATCTGTTATCTTCATCATTCAGGTAAGCCGGAATATCCACCATCACGGTATCTACGCTGATATAATCCCCGCAATCGGTCTCCTGTACCTGGCACTCCAGGGATTTCATCCACACATCACCCCATGCTCCCTCTTCACCAATGGAGTGATACAAAATACCGCTGTCCATTTTCAGATTTTCCCTCGGCGGATATTTTTCATCTCCCCATTTGAACTCAAGTTTCAGGTGGTAATTTTCAAACTCTTGTTCTGTGACCAATATTCCAAACACTTCCCCTGATATTCGTATGGCAGGCTCTCCGTCCTCTTCCACAACCGTAAAAACGTTAAGCGGGTCACTGTTCAGCCCAATCGGTTCGGTGTACTCTCCATTTTCATTTCGTTCAAGGCCGGCAACTTCCGATGTGGGTTCAGGCCTCCTCATATAGGTATACCAGCCTGCCAAATCCTCTCCGTTAAATAATTCCAAACTGCTTTGAGCAGTCGTTGTTGCATCATTTTGATCACTTTGTTCTCCCGAAGAACAGGAGGCCAAAAGTCCTCCGGTCAAAGCAATTAAAAGAATCCATTTTGTCGCAAATAGATGGCTGTTTGAATGCCATTTTTCGATAGTACTCATTAAGTTCTTTTTCATTTTTTATACACGGTTTGTTAAAAAGTTATCCAACATTTTAAGCTGACTGATCGTCTGAAGCTTAAATATACTTATAATGTATACAATTTAGAGAATGGGTCACTCATTGGCTAACGATCACTGTTTTTTTTTGAAATAAATCGTTTTTTCCCCGGGGGCAATAGCCTTTCAACCGGTTGATTTGTACATTTATAATATGGATTTGTATGTGTTTTATTTGACTATAATAAGATATAGTACTCTTAAATATTAAACTAAATGTTAAAATTATGAGACCTCTAATCAAAGTGGGTTTATTGACTTTTTCCATGCTCTTTTTCACATCTCAGAGCATGGCCCAAGGTACAAGTATCGGACTAAAAGGCGGGGGAACACTCTATCAGGGTGTCATCGAATTCATGAATGTTGAAGAGACAGCCGATGCCGTTTTTGCGTTTGGCGGTGGCCTTTTTATGGAGATGCCGTTGAACCGGTTTGTATCTGTACAGCCGGAACTGCTTTTTATGATGAAAGCTACTGAGATTAATGATCTGTTTGGCATCGGGGGAAGTTATAATAATACCTTCTCATATATTGATGTCCCTTTTTTGTTAAGGGTCAATATCGACGTTCTCGACGGACTCACCCCCTATGTAATGGGTGGTCCTTTTGCAGGTTACCTGCTCAAGGCTGAGTCGGAATATGGCGGCTCTACGGAAGATATTACCGACGATTTCGAATCGATTAATTTTGGGGCAAAAATTGGTGGTGGTTTTCAATTCGGAGCGCTCAGTCTTGAGGTAATGTATGAAATGGGCCTCATGAATATCCTGGATGAAGATGAAGGAGGTGAATTATCTGCCAAACTAAATGGGCTTTCATTGATGCTTGGAATATCGTTTTAAATATTTGTTATCATCTAAAAATCTCCGGCCGGGGCCGGGGATTTTTGATAAAAAGTATAGATCGACCCTTTATACACCCTTATCCGGTTTGCCGGTAATGCGATAGGTTTGATAGGCAAAATGAATGTCAACTTCAGATTGAAATCGATCCAGGATATCTTCCCAAATAATCATGTTCGTTTTCCTTCTTTTCCTGGGGTCCGTTAAATGACGTAGCGTCAATTTCACACCCTGACCCGAAACCACTTCCGAATAAACGATGGGTGTCAGATAGTTGTATTTGATCAAATAACTATTGGACGCTTTTTTTACCTGCTTATCAGCATCCTCCACATAATCGTTCAGGTGATCATTAGCGATCCGGGTTAGTATCTCTTTCGCCTTCTTCCAGTTGCTTTCAAAGGTGATGATCACCTCTATCTCATTCCAGATGAAATCGAAACCGCTTGTGTAATTTGCGATAGGTTCTATAAACAACCTGTGATTGGGAATGTGTATGACCCGGCCTGTACTCTGGTCAGCATGAACCCAGTTACCGATCTCAAGCAGAGTGAATTTGAATAAACGGGTATCGATCACATCTCCCTGGTTCCCGCCTATTTCGATGCGATCACCTACTACAAAGGGTTTGCGCCATAGCAAATAACCCCAACCTGCCATATCCATCAGTGGTTCACGGATTGCGATAATCAAACCGGCACCCAACAGGCCCAGAAATGTTGCCAATGAACCGACACCTTCAAACCAGATTCTTCCAACCACAATAAATCCGATGAAGGTGAGTATATAGGTCATATTCTTCCGCCATCTGTACCGGATATCAACCTCCTCTGTCTTGCGATATACAATCCGAAGGACAATAAGCCGGATGATGATCAGTATCAATATGACAAAAACGGACTCCAGTATATTGAAATAGATCTCCGGCATATCACTGAGCCAACGCTCCCATTGTTGGTGAATCCACTCTATCACTTAAACCACCTGTTTTTATTTTTGATAACTATTCATTCTCAACAACCTCTTCCAGGCCTTTCACATGAATCCCAAGCTTCACTTCCATCTCCTCAAGAGTAATATTTTTGGTTTCCGGCATCAATTTCCAGACAAACAGAAGCTGCAGGAACATCATTAATGCAAAAAATGCGAATATAGGTCCGCCGCCAAACAGACTCTCAAAATAGACAAAATTACCTGCGATAATTGCTGCAAATATCCAGTGTGTACTACTTCCCAAAGAGTTTCCGTAAGACCTTACAGAGTTCGGGAAAATTTCAGAAATAAACACCCAAATCACTGCGCCCTGACCAATTGCATGGGATGCGATAAACACAAAAATCAGAATAGGAATCGTATATCCGACAAATGTCTGTGTAAAGAATGCATAGGCAATGGATGTCAGAGAGATCAGATATCCAAATGAACAGATATACATGAGAAACCGGCGGCCAAAACGGTCAATTAAAACGAGGCCAAGCATCGTAAAAATAAGATTGACAACCCCCACTCCCACACTCGACAAGAGGGCTGTTTCGGCACCCAAACCGGTCAGTTCAAAGATTCGGGGGGCAAAATAGATGATCGCGTTTATCCCGGAAACCTGATTAAAGAATGCAAACAGAAACGCCAGCAAGATCGGAAACTTGTACCGTTTGGTGAAAAAGTCGCGCAAGGGGGTGTTTTTGCCCGGATTTAGATCACTGGCCTTAATTGCAGCAACCGATGAATCCACTGTCTTCGGATCGATGATTCTCAATATCTCTTTTGCCTCTTCTATTCTGTTTTTGGCAATAATCAACCATCGTGGACTCTCCGGTATCGTGAATACCATCACCAGAAAAAGTGTGGCCGGTATCACTTCCACTCCCAACATCCATCGCCACGATTCGATATCTTCTGTTCCGATCAGGAAGTTGGAAAAGTATGCGATCAGAATACCCAATACAATATTGAACTGAAAGAGTGCCGTCAGCTTACCTCTCTTATCGGCCGGTGCAATTTCAGAGATATACATGGGTGCAACAACGGATGAAGCCCCGATACTTAAACCACCGATGAAGCGTGCGATCATGAGTGTATACACTTCAGGTGCGAGTGCCGAACCTATTGCAGATACTAAAAAGAGTGCTGCAATCCAGATCAGTGACAATCTGCGCCCTAAACGTTGCGCCGGTATGCCGCCAAAAATGGCTCCAATGATTGTACCGTAAAGTGCCATGGCAACCGTCTGGCCGATCATGATATCACTCAATCCCCACATTAACTGAATGTTCTGTTCACCGCCGGAAATGACAGCTGTATCAAAACCAAAAAGAAACCCGCCTAAAGCGGAGGTAATCGCCCAAAAAAAGATCTTATGTTTATTCATATTGACGCAGGATCGTTATT
>JBBDJK010000105.1:4598-13723 GCA_040879905.1 Balneolaceae bacterium
GAAATCTCTATTTTTCACCCTGTTCACTGCCATTTTATTCACAGCTACAATTGTATCGTGTTCTACCACAGAACCGGTTCAGCAGATAGCCCCGTTGGAAACGGTCATAACAGAAACCACTATTGAGCGCCCCATACCCTACCCGATAGACGTTTCAGATGCTTTTGAATCGGCCGTCCGCCGGGGGACAAGAACCGAATCGGGAGAACCGGGTGCAAATTATTGGCAGAATGATGCTTCGTATGATCTATATGCAGAGTTAGATCCTGAAACGCATACGGTTCACGGATCAGCAAGAATACAGTACCAAAACAACTCACCGGATGATCTGGATATCATTGTTGTTGAACTTGCGCAAAACCTGCATAAAGCCGGTACTCCCAAAATGGACGTTACGGAGATAACAGGTGGAGTTAACCTGACAAAAGTACAAGCCGGCAGCAGCGAATTGGAACCCACAACCATGGGGGCCAGATGGACTCAGGGAGCCAGCGGATATATTATGGAGGGCACACAGCTCTACATATTTCCTTATGACATCTTAAAATCGGGTGAATCCACTTCTTTTGAACTGGAATGGTCGTTTACAGTACCTGAACAAGGAGCATCCGGCCGAATGGGACGAAGTCGGGATAACCTCTATTTTCTCGCATATTGGTACCCAAAAATAGCTGTATATGACGATGTACATGGCTGGTTCTACGATCCTTTTCTGGGAAATGCAGAATTTTATCACGGTTTTGCTGATTATGACCTAACCATAAAAGCTCCCCGGGAATGGCTCATTATGGGAACCGGTGAATTTCTGAATCCGGAAGAGACACTTTCTGAACAAACACTGGAGAGATATCTGAATGCAGGGCAAAGTGATGACACAATGATCATTGCAGATTTTGAGGAATTGGACAATGTAACCAGGGATAGTGAAGATGGATATCTGACATGGAGATTTCGATCGGAACAAGTGAGGGATGTTGTTTTCAGTGCAACGTTGAGATCGAGATGGGATGGGGCACGGACTCCGGTTGGTGACCTGACCGGTGATGGTGAAACCGATTATACACGGATTAACACCTTTTACAGGGAAACAGCACCTCTTTGGGAATCTCAGACAGAATATGCCCAACACTCAATCAGCTTTTTATCTGACTATATGAATTTGCCATATCCATGGCCTCACATGAGTTCAGTGGAAGGTGCCGATATAATTGGAGGTGGAATGGAGTTTCCAATGATGACCATCATCGGTGATTATAACAATGCTGGTGCCATACGACTTTATGGTGTAACGGTCCATGAACTGGCACATATGTGGATTCCCATGATATTGAGCACCAATGAACGTCGTTACACTTGGATTGACGAGGGATATACATCTTTTCACACAAATGAAGCAAATATCGACTACTACGGAGCGGATCGTTTTGACCAGACAGATGTATTCAACCAGTATTTACAAATAGCAGGGACCGACTTTGAAGGTGAACTCATGAGATGGTCTGATTACCACTACCCGGGGCCTGCTTATGGTGTAGCATCCTATTCCAAACCTGCATCTGTGTTGTATGCCCTCCGGGGTTTGATTGGTGATGAACTTTTTATGGAAGCACATCTGGAACTCATCGAACGATGGGCTTATAAACATCCCTATCCATGGGATATTTTTAACACGTTCGAAGATGTAACAGGAATGGACCTGAGTTGGTTCTGGAGATCCTGGTATTATGAAACATGGGAATTAGATCAATCAATTGCTGATGTTTACAGAGAAGAAAACCGGACTGTTGTAGTGATTGAAGATATAGGCAATGTACCGATGCCGGTTAAGCTTAGAATCACACTTGATGATGAAACAACAGTGGATACAACAATCCCTGTAGATCACTGGCTGGATGGGTTTCGAATGTATCATTACTATTTTGACGGCCCTGCAACGGTTATACGGGCAGAAATAGATCCGGACAGACTTTTTCCGGATAAAAACCGATCAAATAATGTGTGGGAATAATGTTTTAATTATCGTAAAATGTTGCAAATAATTGAATAGTGACGCGTTATCACTATATATTTTACGACAAATCCGGATATCCAAATTACAAACATCTTTTTCTGTATATGACACTATTCGATAGATTTAAACAGAGTAATACAACCAGATGGTTCTTTTTTACGATTGCTATTCTGGCTGTTTTAGCTCTGACATCCATGAATATCTACTCATTATACGCGCTGAGAGATTCTACTATTGAGGCTGCAAAAGAGAACAGAAAATATCAATTAGAAGAGTTTACCAGTCAGGTTAGTCATCATTTCTACAAACCCTTTCGGGGTATTCGATATCTGGACATGGCAGATCTTGAATATTCATGGAAAAACAATGGTGATTTTCCGGAACATTATAACCAGGTCCTCTTTTCAGCATTGGAAGACTCACTCTTTTCAGAAATCTACTTTGTACCGTATCATTTTAACGGTTGTCACAAACCGGATTATCCTGTCTACAAATTTGATTATCAATCAGGCCATTTTTTAACATCATTTGATATCCCAAAAGAGGTTTGTGATGGATACGGAATCTCTGTTTCTGGACTGAATACTATTAGTTTGGATGAATACAGGTTCAATAACAGAATTTCGTTTGATGCCCATCGTACGATGACCGCCGCACTCATCAATCTTAGTGATAAAAGTATCGTTGGACATATTAATTTTGTGATTAACAAGGATCATCTGCTAAATAACATCTTGAAACCGGCCATGGTATCTCAGTTTGGGAATCCGAAAAAGTCCGGAATGGTTGTTTGGCTTCGTGATTGGATGCAGGATGAAATATTGTTGGCCAGCAGTCCGGATCATGCATTTAGTCGTGAAATCATTGATATCCGGGAACGTTTCCCCGGATTATTAGATAACTGGACATTACAAGCTTCATTTTTAGAATCACCTGTCGTATCCGCAACAAGAGCCTCATTAGCCCGTAATCTGGTGGTTTTGGGATTTGCTGTTTTAGTACTGATTGGAGCATTGTTCTTCATCTTCATCAATGCTCAAAAAGAACGGGAATTTGCACAAAGGCAGACCGTATTTCTTGCTAACGTCACACATGAATTAAAAACTCCTCTGGCTGTGATGCAGGCTGCCGGTGAGAATATATCCGATGGAAGGGTATCGGATGGAAACAGCCTTAAAAGTTACGGTAAACATATCTATCAAGAGGCTGTACGGCTACGCAAAATGATTGATAAGCTTTTAGATGTAGCCAAAGTCGATTCCGGTTCAACGGTAGTAAATCAATCACCGCAGAAACTGGAAGAGATTGTACAGGATTTTTACGACAAGAACAGAAACTATATAGAAGACAAAGGATTCAAATTCAAACTGACTGTTCAGAATAAGTTGCCTTTGGTGATGGTAGATGCCGAGCACATCGATACGATATTGAACAATCTGATTGAGAACAGCCTGAAATACAGTAAAGATAAGAAGGAGATCACAATCAAACTTTTTGGTGATAAATCGTCTGTTGGTTTTTCCATCATTGATAAAGGACAGGGAATACCTCGAAAAGCGCATAAAAATATATTCAAAAAATTCTATAGAGTTGAAAATTCCATGACATCCAGTATTAAGGGGCATGGGTTGGGATTATCTATTGTTAAAAATCTAGTAGAAATGAATGGAGGAAAAATTGAAGTATATAGTGAATTAGGCAAAGGAGCTGAATTTTCTATACATTTCAAGCCATTTATCACTCACTCTGACGATTCAAAACCGTCTCGAACCAATCAACTTTTTAATGGCATCAAAAAGGTGAACCCCAAAGAATATGTCTGAAAAAACTAAAAAAATTCTGATCGTAGAAGACGAACCAAGTCTCATTTTTACTCTCAGAGATACGTTGGAGGCCGAAAATTATGATGTCAATGTTGTTTCGGACGGTGCAGAGGTAATAGGGGCAATTAAAGAAACCGAACCTGATCTGATGATATTGGATCTGATGCTTCCCAACAGAAGCGGATATGAAATTTGTGAAGAGATCAGAAACCTAAAATATACGTTTCCGATCATCATGCTCACTGCGCGTGATCAGGAAATTGATAAAGTTACCGGATTGAATATTGGGGCTGACGACTATATTACCAAACCATTTGGTGTCAAAGAACTGCTTGCAAGGATAACAGCCCGATTGAGAAGAGCCAATGCCTATTCTAAATCGGGACCCGTTGAGATCCTGAAACTCGGTAAAGTGAAAATTGATCTGAATGAATCAAAAGTCTATAAACCGGGAGATGTTGTTGAAGATCTTTCAACACGTGAAGTGGAAATCATCGAATATTTGCTGGCCAATGCGAATATGCCGATTTCCCGGGACGATCTCCTGGAGAAAGTCTGGAGATATGAATACAGTACAAATACACGTACTGTCGATGTTCATATTTCCAAACTTCGAGCTAAAGTAGAGTTAAATCATGAAGATCCGCGATATCTTGTAACACTTCATGGTGTCGGTTATATGCTAAAGCTTAACTAACTCAGTACGGTTTTTTCTCACAAAGTCCGGGAAGTTATTGAGCTGCTGACGCAAGAGTTTTTCCATTGATTCTGCCACCATCCCTCTGTTTTCATCGAATGCATCGTTCACTCTTTGTATGAACATTCTTTCCGGAAAGATAACGGCTTTTCGATAGGTAAGAAGTTGTGAAAATTGTTCAACAGGCCTTAATGCACCAAAAGCACCTGCTGCCTCACCGATTAAACTGGCAGGCATCCCCTTCAACGCTTTTGGGAAAGGCAGATAGTCAAAGAAAACTTTCAATATCCCAGGGAACCCACCATTATATTCGGGTACAACAAATAAAACACCATCCGTATCTAAAAACGTCTCATTAAATTCCTGAACTGATTCAATGCTTTCTCCGTACTTGCCACCAACCACATCCTGAAGTGGAAAATCCATCAAAGAGAGAATAGTTACATCCGCTTTTTCCGAAAGAATTTTCGACGCATACTTAGAAACCTTTAATGCGTTAGAGTTAGGCCTGTCCGTTGCAGACAATATGTTTATTCTCATATCATTACCAATCGTTTAATATTAAACCTGTTTTTTAGTTCAACGAATCTTCCCATCCTTTCATTCCTTATAACACCCATCAGCTCCCGGATCGAATCTGAAAATGAAGACGCTAATCTATTTTTAAAATAAAAGGGTCCTCATCAATTTCATTCTCAAACCGAATCATCTTTTCCTGATCTCCCTCAATCGTTTCAGCAAGGATCCCTCTCTTCCTTCTTGGCCTCCTTCATACCATAACTGTTCTTTAAGTTGATCCGGGAGATATTGCTGATCGACCCAATGCCTGTTAAAATTATGCGGATATTTGTAATCTTCAGATGCATTGACCTTATCGAGGTACCTGGACGCCAGTTTATTTGCAGTTTTATCCCTCAAATGTGCCGGTACATCCTTTACACCCTTGTTTTTAATTTCTGACATCACCTCAAAGACAGCCTTCGTACTGTTGCTCTTTGGTGATAGTGAGAGAAAAATGGCAGCATGTGCTAAAAAATATAGACCTTCGGGCAATCCCGTTTTAACAAACGCATCATGAGAAGCATTAATCACCGTAAGGGCATACGGATCTGCCATACCCACATCTTCAGATGCAAAGATCAACATTCGCCTATAGATAAAAGTGGGATCCTCACCGCCATCGAGCATTGCACTCATCCAATACAGTGAGGCATCGACATCTGACCCCCTCATTGACTTAATAAATGCAGAAGCGTAGTGATAGTGTTCATCTCCGGTACCATCATATCGTACATTCCTCTTCTGAATCGATTGTTGAGCAATCTCGAGTGTGATCTTTACCGACCCGTCTTTGCTTTTACGGGTTGATAATGCAGCCACTTCCAGAGCATTCAGTGCATTTCGGATATCCCCACCGGCATACTCCGCAAAATGATCTTTCGCTTCTTCTTCAAGGTTGATATCCATAAAACCCAAACCTCTATTATCATCTGATAAAGCTTCATTAATCATCTCCAAAACATCATTTTTTGTCAGAGGATAGAGTTCAAACAGCTGACAACGAGATAACAACGGACTAACCAGTGAATAGAACGGATTTTCAGTAGTAGCACCCACCAACGTGATAATCCCCGACTCTAAATGAGGCAATAAAGCATCCTGTTGAGCTTTATTCCATCTGTGAATTTCATCTACAAAGAGGATTGTCTTTTTACCGTTTGCTTTTTTTTGAAACTCCGCTTTCGAAACGACCGTTCGAAGCTCTTTCAGACCATCCAATACTGCATTTATCACTTCAAAGCGTGCATCAATTTCCCTGGATATCACGTGCGCAAGTGTCGTTTTACCGGAACTTGGCGGGCCATAAAATATTAACGATCCAATAATTCCACTTTGAATCATACGATGTAGCATCTTGCCTTCACCCACCAGATGTTTTTGGCCCTTAAACTCTTCCAGCGATCGCGGACGCATTCTCGTTGCAAGAGGTTGATTTTCATTCAACTCCCCACCTTTCTTTTGGTCGCTATCTAATTCCTCAAATAAACTCATCGGTTTGATCCTCACACTATTTTATTATTCAGGCCAACATCAGAATATCTATTATTTTTTCATTCTATTTGATTTTCAGAGCAAAACCTCTTTATTAGTAATAACCATTAACCTAATCAGTTTGCTATGAAAGTAAAAGATGTAATTCATCGAAAAGGCTCTGAAGTACATTCCATTGGTCCGGATGCAATGGTTTTAGACGCAATCAAAAAGATGTCTGATTTAAATATCGGTGCATTATTGGTTTTGATTGATCAACAACTTGCAGGGATCATCACTGAAAGAGATTACAGGGACAAAGTCATTTTAAAGGGAAAACAGTCGAAAAATACTCCTGTTAAAGAGATCATGACAGACCAAATCTACCGTGTTCAATCCACTGATGATCTCAATACCTGTATGCGAATCATGACAGATCAAAAAATCAGGCACTTGCCGGTTGTTGATAACGAAAAACTTAACGGTGTGATCTCTATCGGGGATGTTGTTAAATCCATTATTGATGAGCAGAAGTTTGAAATTGATTCCTTAAGAGATTACATCACCGGCGGTTATCCGGGATAGGGAACTCCCTCAGCCCGGCCATCTCCTTAACTAATCCTTTCAATCAAAGAGGTAAATTATCATGTTTTCTTTTCGGTACCGAATCGACTTTGTTTTGGCATAGTTCAAAAGCCCTGATCAGTTTTCGCCGTGTTTCGGATGGAAGTATCACATCATCAATAAATCCTCTTGCCGCCGCTTTATAAGGGTGTGCAAACTCTTCACTGTAACTCTTTTCAAGTTCAGCTTGTTTAGCTTCCGGATTTTTTGCCTCACTGATCTCTTTTCTAAAAATGATTTCAACAGCGCCTTTAGTACCCATTACCGCAATTTCTGCTGTCGGCCAGGCTACATTGTAATCAGCTCTTATATGTTTGGAATTCATGACGTCATAAGCACCACCATAAGCTTTTCTCGTAATCACTGTCATCTTTGGAACTGTCGCTTCACAGAATGCGTAAAGTAATTTGGCGCCATGTTTGATGATTCCGCCCCACTCCTGATCGGTCCCCGGAAGAAAACCGGGTACATCTTCAAAAACGACCAGTGGTATGTTAAATGCATCACAACATCGTACAAACCGGGCTCCTTTAATGGATGCATCTATATCAAGCACACCTGCCAGTGATAACGGCTGATTGGCAACAATACCTACTGATCGGCCATCCAGTCTTGCAAAACCAACAACCAGATTATCCGCATACTCTTCGTGTACTTCATAGAAAGAGTCTTTATCCATCACCCCTTTGATCACATCTTTAATGTCATAGGGTTTGTTAGGGTTTAAAGGTACAAGTCGATCCAATGCTTCTGCTTTTGCCCCATCCGGTTCCACACCGTCAACAGTAAGCGGTTTCTCTTCACAATTTTGAGGCAGATAAGAGAGCAGATGTCGGATATTCTGTAGGCACTCTGCATCATTATCGACTGTAAAATGTGATACACCCGACTTGGTGGCATGCGTGGCCGCACCTCCCAGTTCTTCAGAGGTAACTTCTTCATGTGTGACAGTTTTAACCACATTTGGCCCGGTTACAAACATATAACTACTGCCTCTAACCATGTAGATAAAGTCCGTTAACGCAGGACTATAGACCGCTCCACCTGCACAAGGACCCATCACGGCTGAGATCTGTGGTATCACTCCAGACGCCATTGAATTTCGCCAGAACACCTCCGCATAACCTCCCAAAGAGTCAACTCCTTCCTGAATCCTGGCACCACCGGAATCATTTAATCCAACGACCGGCACTCCATTTTTAAGAGCGAGATCCATCATTTTACAGATCTTGGCTGCATGGGTTTCAGAAAGAGACCCTCCAAAGACTGTAAAATCCTGACTGAACAGATAAACCGGCCTGCCATTAATTTTGGCGAACCCGGTAACCACTCCATCGCCAGGTATTTTTTGATCTCCCAATCCGAAAGCGTGACTCCGATGTGTGACAAATGCATCAATTTCTTCAAAACTTTCCTGATCAACGAGTAGTTCAATCCTCTCCCGGGCTGTTAGTTTACCCTTTTCGTGCTGCTTCTGAATCCGTTCAACGCCACCTCCCTGTTTTGACTGTTCCCTCAGTTTTAGCAGGTTCTTCTCCTTTTCATTCTGTTCCATAGTGTTCGGCTTGATAACTCTTTATGATTTATTCTCCAAAAAATAGCTATGTAAACGATCCGTAAAATCAACGGCTATTTCATCGTAAACATCAATTCTGTTTCTTGTAAAAATCTCCTTCTCAATATAACGTGATGCTTGTTTCCAATCCTCAAACTCTATGATATCTGCCAATGCCTGTTCATAGGCATCTTCTGAATCTCCAAACAACTCCTCGATAAATGTATCTTTTTCATCCAGCATCCACTCATTTAGCCCTCCAATCTTCTGTTCAATTGCCGGCTCTTCCTTTGTAAGATCATAGATGGGCTCTTCGATAAATCCGTCTTCGTCCAGCCGTTCTTTATCCTCTACATCCATTTCTGTTTCTGTCTCAGTCTCAGT
>JBBDJK010000105.1:13823-22150 GCA_040879905.1 Balneolaceae bacterium
CCTCTTCCTCTTCCTCATCAATCCAGGGTGCCACCGTATCTGACGGCTCTTCAAATCGTTCAGGCAGATCCGGTTCCTCTTCAACAGGCAATGATGCATTATCCTTCTCATCAGCACTCTGCATAAATTTATGATTCTCGGCATCTTCATTTACCGACTTACCACTGACCGGTTCTTGAAACAAGGCTTGTTGATCATCACGAAACCCCTCTACATTTAGCAGATCCGGGGAGCTCATCACTTCGATAAATTGAGTTTCGCTAATTGTTTTATTCAGCATGTCAAACTGTTTTGCAGCCCGGTTATTTCGCTTATCCTCAAAGAAAAGCCGTATTAAATCAGTGTGGACCTTTGTGCCGGCCATATCAAAAAGTGGTTTAACGAGTGATAACCAATTGAGTGGATGATAATTTTGAACAATCTTCTCATCGATTTTACCCAAAATATGATCTGCCTGTTCGCGAGTGACAGAAACTTTTTCTTTTCTCTCCATATATCGAATCAGTGACCAGATGAGATACCGGTTCACTGTTATAGATGATGCTCTGCCGGCAATCGCTTTCAGCTCGAGTTCTATTTCATCGCCGAAAAGATATTTGGAAATAGAGCGTCGGGGTTGAATGGTCATTTCCAGACACTCTTTCACTGCTTGCCGAATGATCTCCTTTGCGATATCCGAAGGGATCCTAACCTCTTTTTTAATCACCTTCAGCAGTTCTTCCCGAGCTTGAAGAAGTTCGTCTGAATCCCATGACAGCCAAAGTTGATCCGGTAAATGGATAGTATCCAAAACCCTATTATAGGTGTGAAATAAAACTCTTTTTACCAGAAATGGTGGGAATCCGGCCTTCGACAGATCAGACTGAGTGAATGATGCCACGTTCGCAGGGAGTTTGACAAACAGATCGGTGGTAATTTCAATTATACGCTTATCCATAGAACTTTATATAGAATATAGATGATGACATTATTCGATAACCAGATACAAGTTATCATATTTAAGGTTTCTTAGAAAATTCTGATCCCTGTTAAATTTTCTTTTTTTTTGCCGGTGCTCAAGCTACCTTTCATGAATGGTTGAATTGAACGTCATATCCCTTTCCCGAAAATTCGGAAAGAAAATAGTATTAAACGATCTTACTTTTTCTTCTACTGCCCAAGTAATCGGTATCGCCGGTTCAAACGGATCCGGTAAATCGACTCTATTAAGAACACTATCCGGTTTATTAAAACCAACCGCAGGCCATGTCCGCTGGAAAATAGATCAACAAGAAATTGAACCGATAAAACTCAGATCTTATATGGGCTTTACAGCTCCGTATATTGAACTTTATGAAGAACTTACTGTACAGGAGAATTTGGAATTCATCATAAAGGCACGCGGAGAATCGGATCTGTCCTGCATGAACAACACCTTACAACAATTAGATTCAACGGATTTACTTCAACAGTTTTACGGATCACTCTCTACCGGTCAGCGTCAGCGAATCAAACTGGCGGCTGCACTTATTCATAAACCCCGAATACTTTTTCTGGATGAACCGGGATCCAACCTGGACAGTAAAGGTATTCAAACAGTTAATGATATTATCAACCATTTCAAGGGTCCAAAAAATATGGTGATCATAGCTTCAAATTTAAAACAGGAACTGGATCTTTGTGATCAAATTATAGAATTAAAAAATATAGAATAACGATGATGTATTCACAAAAAGATAACGAACTGGCGCAACAATTGATTCAACACAGTACTGAATTAAAACGTGGTGAGAATATCCTTCTTCAACTTGTAGGTCTAAATGGGATCGGGTTAATTCGGGCACTTGTGGATGCCACACGTGAGATGGGAGCCAACCCGTTTGTGAAAATTGAGGATAGTGAGACAAACCGTATTCTTCTGGAAAATGGGAACGAGGAATTCTGGAAACTTCAATCATCAGCCGATCAACTACCCCTCATGAAACAGATGGATGCGTTTATCGGTATCCGGGCTGCTGAGAATATTTATGAAAATTCCGGTGTTTCAAAGCAAGCAAATGATGCTTACTCCAAGCATTTTTTAAACCCGGTTCATTTTAAGCAGCGTGTCGAACATACTAAATGGGTTGTATTACGATATCCATCTCCCGCTTTTGCAATGAATGCTAAAATGACCACCGCGGAATTTGTTCAGTTTTATTATGATTCCTGTCTTCTCGATTACAGCAAACTGGAGGAAGCGATGAAACCTCTTGAAGAGATATTAAAAAAAACAGATCAAATCCACCTTAAGGGTCACGGTACAGATATTCGTTTTTCGGTAAAAGGACAAAACTGGATCCCTTGTTTCGGTAAACGCAATATACCGGATGGAGAGCTTTTTTCTTCTCCTTTGATCGATTCCGTTAATGGTGAGATCACCTATGCTCCTTCTGTTTATCAGGGAAAACCGTTTGAGTTTGTAAAACTCCTGGTAAAAGATGGGGTTGTAAGGGATTTTGATTCTTCCAATAATGACGCCTTAAAAGAGATCCTGGATACCGATGATGGATCCAGGAGATTCGGTGAGTTCAGCTTCGGACTCAACCCGGTGATCCAAAATCCAATGTATGATATTCTATTTGATGAAAAAATTTATGGGTCAAATCATTTAACGCTTGGAAAGGATTATGCCATTGCTGCAAATGGAAACAGCAGCAATATACATTGGGATCTGGTTTGTATAGGTGCAGATGTCTATCTGGATGGAGAACGAGTTCGCGAAGGGCGGTTATTTGTTAAGGAAGAGTTAAAAGGGTTGAATCCTGATCAGTTGCTGAAATAGAGTTTAATACCAAAACTATAGACCTGAGATCGACATTCATAGGTATTCGATCTCAGGTTTCATATTTAATCTGCCCAGTCATTTGCGTCGCTGTACACTTCCGCAAATTCAAGGTGGCTTCCATCTTTACTGATAGTGGCCTCATATTCGATACCTTTACTGCTATCCTCACGTTCGATCAGTTGTTTGGCAAGCTGATTCACGATTTGTGTTTGAATCACTCTCTTCAATGGCCTTGCGCCGTAAACCGGATCGTAGCCACGTACCGCCAGCCAATCTTTTACCTTGTCAGAAACCGATAGTGATACTTTGTTCTTAAATAACATGGCATCCACTCGTTTCAACTGAATATCGACAATTTGACGTATATGTTGCTGATCCAGCGGATGAAAAATGACCACATCGTCAATTCGGTTTAAAAATTCAGGACGTATGGTTTTTCTCAACAGATCGAGCAGTTGATCTTGCAGGTTTCGATATGTTTCCTTGTCCAGATTACCGCCACTCTTATCGATTTCATCAGATATCAGGTGAGATCCAATGTTACTTGTCATGATGATAATGGTATTGGTAAAGTTTACGGTTACTCCTTTATTGTCTGTAAGCCGTCCATCATCCAGGACCTGAAGCAGGATATTAAATACATCGGGGTGTGCCTTTTCAATTTCATCCAGCAGCACCACAGAATAGGGTTTTCTTCGAACTGCTTCTGTGAGCTGTCCGCCCTCATCATATCCCACATAACCCGGAGGAGCACCGATTAATCTGCTCACACTGTGTTTCTCCATATATTCGCTCATATCGATCCGGATCATGGCATCCTGATCGTTAAAAAGAAAATCTGCCAGAGAACGGGCCAGTTCCGTTTTTCCCACACCGGTTGATCCAAGGAACATAAAAGAACCAATCGGCCTGTTCTCGTCCTGTAAACCTGCTCTTGCACGTCTGACGGCGTCGGAGACGGCCTCTATTGCCTGATCCTGGCCAATCACCCGCTTGTGCAACTCCTCTTCCAGTTTCAGCAATTTTTGGCGTTCACTGGACAACATTTTATTAACCGGTATGCCGGTCCACCGGGATACGATATCGGCTATCTCTTCTGCCTCTACCTGCTCCTTCAGTAGTGAATCATTCTGTTGGATATCATCCAGTTCATGCTTTGTATTTATAAGTTCCTTCTCAAGTTGAGCTATTGTGCCGTAACGCAACTCAGCCACTTTCTCATAATGCCCCTCTCTCTCCGCTTTATCTGCCTGATTACGTGCTGTTTCAATCGCCTGCTTCATCTCACGTGTTTTCTGGATCAATCCTTTTTCCAAATCCCATTGTGACCGCATCGACTTCCGGTTTTCCTCAAGGTCAGCCAATTCCTTTTCATTTCTTTTCAGCTTCCCTTCATCCTTTTCTCTTTTTAGCGCTTCCCTTTCAATTTCAAGTTGTCTGATTTGTCGTTCGATGCTATCCAGTTCTTCAGGCATGGAGTCGATCTGCAAGCGCAATCGTGAAGCGGCCTCATCAATCAGGTCAATCGCTTTATCCGGAAGGAATCTGTCAGAAATGTATCGATGTGACAGTTCCGCAGCAGCCACAATTGCAGCATCTGTTATCCTGACCCCGTGGTGAACTTCGTATCTCTCCTGCAAGCCTCTCAAAATAGAGACCGTATCTTCAACAGACGGTTCTCCTACGAACACGGTCTGCAGTCTTCTCTCCAGTGCTTTATCCTTTTCAATATACTTTCTATACTCGGTCAGAGTTGTTGCCCCAATAGCGTGCAGTTCACCTCTGGCAAGTGATGGTTTGAGAATATTGGCAGCATCCATAGATCCTTCAGTAGCCCCTGCTCCAACCAGAGTATGAATTTCATCTATAAAAAGGATCAGTTCGCCATCCGAATCGATCACCTCTTTGACCACTGCTTTTAACCTCTCTTCAAATTCTCCCCTGAATTTGGTACCTGCAACCAATGCTCCCATATCCAGTGCGATTACCTGTTTGGTTTTTAAGCCTTCCGGTACATCACCTCTGACAATCCGAAGGGCCAATCCTTCTGCAATGGCCGTTTTACCTACACCCGGCTCACCAATTAAAACCGGGTTATTTTTCGTTCTTCTGGATAGAATCTGCATCACGCGACGAATTTCCTGATCACGGCCGATCACCGGATCCAGTTTATTCTTCTCTGCCAGTTCATTCAGATTTTTGGCATATTTTTTAAGGGCTTCATAACGGCTTTCGGCATTCGGATCATCTACTTTTTGAGTCCCACGCACATCTTTCAGAACCTGTAAGATCTGTTTCTTCTGAGCACCCTGATCTTTCAATAAAGAACCGGCTTCTGAAGCCGTCTCAACTATAGCCAAAAGGATATGTTCAGAACTGATATAATCATCCCCAAGTTGATCAGCTTCCTTTTGAGCTTTATCAAACATGGCTTTGGTCTGATTTGACAGATACTGTCCGGAGACCGATGCACCCTTCACAACCGGAAAACGTTTGATAATATCGTTCAGATTCCCCAAAAGTGTGTTGACTGAGATACCGATTTTTTTCAGAATATTAATCGTCACATTTCCACTGTCTGTCAGTAACGCTTTTAATATATGAGCCGGTTCAACAGCCTGGTGATTTTGATTTTGTGCCAGTTCAAGTGCCTTTTGAACAGCTTCCTGTGCCTTAATCGTAAATTTATTGAAATTCATAACATTGATATTAGGTCATTTTGAGATCCAATGAAACGAAATCACATCAAACTCAATTGGATCATCGCCTTTTCCTATTAAGGTACATAAACTGTACCCTATCAGATTTTACTGTCGGATTTGCAGATTACTGAAAAAGTTGTCGTGAATTGGGTATAAGAGTAGAAAATGTGGCAGAAAGTGGTTCAACAGATAGAAAAGATTTTACATCTCTACCATTTTCGAAGTGTACCGTTTAATTCGATACATACATCTGATCGATTCCGGATACATTAGATGAATAACGATTTAATGAGCAGGAGGAAACAGTCCGTTATCTCGGAAAACAAAAAGGAAGGAGAATATAATCCAATAAAAAAATCCGATTGATTCGCTGATAATGGTGGAATCAACCGGATTTGGTTTTGTGGGTTACAGTTTATTTAAAACTGCTCCATTGGTTAGCACACCCGGACATTTTGAATAGTGATCATCCGGATCGTATTGGATTTTTACATGTTAGAAGTGAATTTATCTCCACGGATCGTATCCTGTAAGTAGAAAAAGATGCCGTCTTGATATTTGTAATCTAACAGAGACAGTAATGCATCAGGGTTTTCGAAATCACTCTGATTTTTGTAATACGCCAAAGCGAGGTACGCTCTGTATCTTACGGAGTGATTCGCACCTTCAAGTGCTACTCTGTTTAATTCTTCAACTACTTTTTCGGATGAAAAATCCGGATATGCTATCTTATAATTGACAGCATTGTAGAGTGAAGATTCAACTACTCCCTGAACATCTGACGTGAGACCGAGAATAAGTCCGGTTTCAAATTGTTCGAAGAGATTATCATTGTTTGCTTGTTGTGTAACTACTGTTGAGTCATTTGATGCAGTATTCATTGCAAAAGATTGTGCAGTAGAGAACAGTGCAAAAATTAATGTACTTGTTGTAATTACAGCTTTTAAAGCTTTCATCGTTGTTATTTTTATTTAGATTTATATTTGGTTGATGCTTTATCAACACGATTAAAAGTTACGGGGCTTGCCCATCAAGTATCAATAATAAAAATCATTTTTTATTTACTGTTTTAAAGTATTTCTGACATTTTTACGTACTTTTTTACGTGGAAACGCTTTTCATTTTAATTTGTTAACATAATATTAACATTAAACATTTTTAATAAAAGATAAGACCTGCGACTAAACCCTAAAAAAGCCCTTACACAAACGATTATTTAATGGTAGCGCTTTTTATTATTTTTCATCGTATATGACAATAAAACATAAATTATTTTGTCTATTTTTAAGTTGTAAGCGCTTCGAAAGCTATTGATTTGTAATTCTGTCAGGAACCCTGACAAGGAACTTCCAATTTTTTGAGAGTAAAAGTACTAAGAACTGTTTTATTATGTTCTTGATAAGAAGAAACTTTAATTAAATAAGTGATGACTAAAATTCAGTTTAATCATGTGCAACTTGAACTCGTTCAGGGTGATATTGTTGATCAGCACGACTGTGGGGCGATTGTAAATGCAGCCAATGCACAATTAGTCATGGGAGGTGGGGTTGCAGGTGCGATCCATCGTATTGGTGATCCACAACTTCAGAAGGAAACACGTCCATTGGCACCTATATCACCCGGTGAGGCTGTCATTACTTCTGCTCCAAATTTTCCAAACGATTATATCATCCACTGCCTGGGCCCGGTGTATGGAAGAGATAAACCGGAAGATACATTACTTAGAAATTGTTATATAAATGCTTTAAAACTTGCAGATGATCATCATGTTGAAATGATTGCATTTCCATCTATCTCAACCGGTGCATTTGGTTATCCCATGAAAGAGGCTGCCGAAATTGCATTTCGGATTGTAAAAGAGTATTCGAATAAATTAAAGAGTGTGAGGGTTGTCAGATTTGTTTTATGGAGTCCGGCCGATTTCAACCTTCATCTGGATGTATTAAAGAAAATCTGATGTTTGATCAAAACCTTACTTTCCATAAAGTTCATTTAGCACACCGGCCATACGGATCCCGGCTTGTAACAACCGTTTGTATACAATGTCTTTATTAAAATAGCGATATTCGTAACCCAATCTCATGTTCTCCGGAAGGTCATATATACGTTCACGATAGCTAACCGATTCATAAGCCCAGTCTCGTACCGATGTTTTTTGCCACTCTATGATCTGTTCCGGTGTGGCTGTATTGAGTTCTTTTGCGAGTTCCGAATAACTCATTTGATACGAGTTAATCATGTCGCTATCCCAAACCCTGTGTAAATTCGAATTTTCACCCATCCACTGCAATCTTACATCATTTCCACCACGGTCTTCACCAGTACCCACATGAAACGGTTGATGAATATCGGCGATCATATGCATCACTAACATCAATTTTTCTCTTTCTTGAGTCTCGCTTAATTCACCGGACTTCAATTCACCAATCAATTTTTCAAGAGCCCAGATGATATCACCATCTTCTTCTTGTTCGGTCTCTTCGTATGTTTTACCCTCCTCAATAGTAGTCCAGTGCCATGTATTGGTATAATTATATGCACTCTCTGACCGAATATCGTCCATCCAGACAGAAGCGCTTGCCATTGAATAGTTCCCCAATATCTCATTTACGCGTTCTCTGGCAGCCGGTGTCAGATGATATTCTGCTATTTCACCGGATACATAATGGCCGATTTGTCCCCATTTTGATGAATTTTCATCATGAATGGCCAGAAATGTCAGTGTTATTGATAAGAGAAGTGTGGAAAGCATGATCATTGGGTTTGATTCGAGATGATATTGAGATTATCTCTCAAAATAACAGTTTCAAAGATAAACT
>JBBDJK010000106.1:0-3480 GCA_040879905.1 Balneolaceae bacterium
ACTAACTCTGATTTGATTCTGTTTGATTTATCAAATGATTCAGTATATATATGATTAATCTGTTACTCAAGACACACTTCTGTGCTTTAATTGTTTTTATTTTCATATCAGGATGTTCAAAACAAAAAGAGATGCCATTTATGCCTGTTCAGGCTTCTCATTCTAATATTCATTTCATCAATCAACTGGAAAGTACACCTGAATTTAATATTCGTAAATATCTCTATTTTTATGATGGGGGAGGTGTAGCAGTTGGAGATATAAATAATGATGGAAACCCCGATCTTTTTTTCAACGGAAATCAGAGTGAAAACCGGCTTTATATCAACAAAGGTAATTTTGTATTTGAAGATATAACAGAGAGTGCCGGAATCATCAATGATGAAGGAAGCTGGTCAACAGGTGTTACGATGGCTGATGTAAACGGCAATGGTTATTTGGACATTTATATAAGCAGAGTGAACTATCTATCAGTTAGTGGTAAAAATCAACTCTTTATAAACAATGGTGATAACACATTTACAGAGAGGGCCGCTGAATACGGACTCGATTTTGAGGGATATTCGACGCAAGCAGCTTTTTTAGACTATAATAAAAGCGGCAGACTGGATCTGTTCTTATTGAATCACTCCTTTCACAGTGAAAACACGTATGGTGAAGCCGATGTTTTGCGTCAGATTCAGGATCCTAAAGGTGGAGACAGACTGTTTCGAAATGACGGGAATCATTTTACAGATGTAACTGAAGAATCCGGGATTATTAGTAGTGCGTTGGGTTACGGCCTTGGTGTTGCAATTACGGATATAAATCTGGACGGATATCCCGATATATATGTTGGCAATGATTTTCATGAAGATGACTATTTCTACATCAATAATGGTGATGGTACATTTACCGAGAGTTTGTACGATATGATTGGCCATACAAGTAACTCTTCTATGGGGAATGATGTGGGTGATATCAATAACGATGGTTTGATGGATCTCATGTTACTCGATATGATGTCAGACAAACATGATGCATTCATGAGATCTGGTGGGCCGGACCTTAAAATATTAGCTGACACAAAACAAAGTTTTGGATTTGGTTACAAGAATAACCGAAATACACTTCAGATAAACAGAGGATTGACAGAATCCGGACTCCCACATTTCAGTGAAACAGCGTTTGCTTCAGGAGTTGCCAGAACAGACTGGAGTTGGGCGGCATTAATCGCCGATTATACCAACAACGGACACAGTGATCTGTTCATTACAAACGGAATGCCCCACAGGCCGAATGATTTGGATATCATAGTTGCCATGAATCAATTACGACAACAATATAGTGGCAGTGAACTGGATCAAAAAGAGTTTGAATTAATTGAGAATATGCCTCAAATCCTTGTTTCAAGCTATATGTTTAGAAATAATGGTGATAACACATTTACGAATGTTACAGATTCCATGGGACTCTCCCGTCCGGGTTATTCTTCGGGTGCCGTATATACTGATTTAAATAATGATGGATTGTTGGATCTTGTTACAAATAACATCAATGAAAAGGCCTCTATATACGAAAATCGAACAACCCATAATGATTCTACTCATTTTTTAAAGATAAAACTGACAGGTGATGGGGCAAACAGTACAGGTATCGGCTCAAAAGTGTTTTTATATAAAGATGACATCATCTTTTCCAGAGAACAAAATCCTGTAAGAGGATTTCAGTCATCGGTTGACCAGACGCTCCATATTGGTCTGGCTGACCATACAAACATCGACTCGCTGCTTGTGATTTGGCCTGATGATCGGTATCAGGTTCTCTATGATGTCGACTCCAATCAAACATTAGAACTGTTTCAGTTTGTGGCTTCTGATGGATTTAATTACGAACTATTACATCAAAAAACAGAACCGCCGCTTTTATCAGACATCACAGAGCAGACAAAACTGAGCCACAGACACAGAGAAAACAGTTTTGATGACATGAACAGAGAGCCTCTTATACCTTATAAACTTTCGAGTAATGGCCCGGCCCTTGCCATTGCAGATGTTAATGGGGATGGACTTGATGATATCTATATCGGAGGAGCCACTGGTTTTGAGGGTAAACTTATGATGCAACAAGATGATGGTTCATATTTAGAATCAGCTCAACCTGTTTTTTTTGAGGATCGTGGCAGTGAAGATGTCGATGCACTCTTTTTTGATGCAACCGGGGATGGGTACCCGGAGCTCTACGTTGTGAGTGGGGGAAATGAATTTACACAAGGTTCACCGGAACTACTCGACAGGCTCTACATCAATACCGGTAACGGCGAATTTAGAAGATCTGTCAACAGTATCCCGGAATTCACAGTGAATGGATCTGTTGTGAAAGCTGCCGATATTAACGGTAATGGCCATTTAGATCTTTTTGTAGGCGGACATTCAGTTCCATGGAGATATGGAGTAGGGCCTCAAAGTTTTATTTTATTGAACAATGGCAATGGTGTTTTTCAGGATGCTACAGAAGAGATTGCACCTGAACTTCAGACGCTCGGTAATATCACAACGGCCGAATGGATTCACCAACCCGGTAAAGAACTGCCGGACCTTATTGTAACCGGTGAATGGATGCCAATCCAATATTTTGAGAATCAAGATGGCACTTTCACAAAACGAACAGATGAAAAAGGATTTCAAAAGACAAACGGCCTATGGCAAACGGTGACGGTTTCGGATCTGACAGGTAATGGCTTTCCGGATATCATTGCAGGTAATTTTGGGATAAACAGCCGATTAAAAGCATCCTTTGATTCACCCATAAACCTCTATGTAAATGACTTCGATGATAACGGACAAACTGCACCGGTACTTTCCTATTTTGTTGATGGGGTAGAAAAACCATTTGAACATCTGGATGAGATAAGGGCACAGATCCCGGATATTACAAACCGCGTCAGAAGTTATAGAGATTTTGCATCAAAACAGCTTCATGAACTATTTGATCAGAAAAAATTGGACGAAGCTCTTAAAAAACAGATCTATGAGCTCAGATCTATTGTATTACTAAATCGTGGAGATGGTACGTATCACAAAGAGTACTTGCCGTTCGATGCACAACTTTTTCCGGTTAAGTCAATTCTGGCTGGGGATATCACCGGAAATGGTTTCGATGACCTGTTACTGGCCGGAAATATATATGATGTAAAACCAAGTATAGGCGGGAGACAGGATGCAGGTTACGGATTGCTATTGACCGGTGATGGGAACGGCAATTTTCAATCTATGCATGATCAGGAAAGTGGCTTTTTTATAAAGGGTGAGGTTAGATCAATATTACCTCTGAATGAACAAAATGGTGATTATCACATTATTGTTGCCAGAAACAACAACTCACCACTTATATTCAGAAGGAATGTTAAATAATGATTTTAAGTGCATTTTTCATGTAGGAATCAATAAATAAAAGAGCCAAATGATGTGTAAGAATATATATATTACACATTGATTGATA
>JBBDJK010000107.1:0-2936 GCA_040879905.1 Balneolaceae bacterium
GAGACGTGAGAAGGTGGTGTGAGTCTTGGGTGGTTTGTTGTGGGGTAAACGGTAATATTTTTTAACGTGAGATGTGATAGTGGATAGGATAAAGAGTTTACTTGAGAAGGCGGTTATTGCGCTGGAATCGGAGATTGAAACGGTTAGGGAGAAACCTTCGACTGATGTGCTTTTTAATGGTGTCAAATCAGAGAAATCTGACAGGTTATCATTTGATTATATATTTGAATGTCATCAGCCGGCGATAAGATTTGCTGAGGAGATCAAGGCCAAAACCGGTGAAAAAAGTTTTACGATTCATCCTGTACTGTTTGAGGATAAAAAAGTAGTCTTGCGTTTTCCGGAAGATCTTGGGAAAAAAATTGAACAGGTGTATCTGGAATGGGAAAATGATTTTATACTCAAGAGAACCCTTGGAGAAATTTTTAAACTGGAGAGTCGTGATGATGGAGTACGAGAACGTTTAGAGAGATTATTTCATCCTGACGGTGAAAAAATTCCTTCTGATTCAGAGGTATTGCATGATGATCATCGAAACATCGCTCAACTGGAAGCGATCCAAAGGGCGATGAGTTGCAGAACTCTTTTTATATGGGGGCCACCCGGTACAGGAAAAACAGATACTCTCGGTTATATTATCGGTAATTATCTAAAAGCGGGGAAAAGAGTACTATTTGCTTCCAATACAAACAGAGCCGTGGATGTAGGATTGTTGAGCTCACTGCAGGCAATGAAAAAGATCGGACTGAACATCGATCACAACAAGATAACCAGATTCGGTGAATCTGCATTGGAAGATGAAGACCTGGAACCCTTTCAGTTTGATCTTCAAATTGAAAAGATTGTGAACGAAAGAAAGCGAGAGGCCGGTGAATGGATTGACCTTTTAAGCAGGCGCGAAAAGGCTTTAAGATCTGTTGAAAAAAGACTTGGCAGCGGGAAGAAACTGACGTCTAATCAGGAACTTGAGTTAAAACTGATTGAGCAAAAAATTGAGAATGCAGGTGGAATGGACGCACTGGAATCGAAAATTGAAGAGATCGCCTCCGTAAGTGATCGTAAAGAGTTGTGGAAGAAAAGATTTGTGGCTACAACCCTGGCAAAAGTTTGTACATCTGATCTGTTCCATGATCTGGACTTTGATGCGGTTGTTGTTGATGAAGGATCCATGGCCAATTTGCCTTACCTGATGGTGCTGGCTTCTCATGCAAAATGGCATATGGTTGTTGTTGGTGATCCGATGCAGCTTCCACCTATCGCACTAACCTCCGATCAAGTATCAAGAGAGTTCCTCGAGCGAGATATATTTACAACCGTTTCCGGCGCCGATACAAGTGAAGAGCTTTTTGGATGGCATGATAAACATCAGGATTTTACTGCATTCTTTGATACGCAGTATAGGCTTGAATCTTCCCTTGCAGATATCATCAGCACCGTCTTTTATGAGGGCAGGCTTAAAACCGGGAAAAATGATGAAATTGACTTAAACCGGATCAATGACAAAGCCTTCCATTTGGTGGATACGTCAAAATACGGCCCAATTTTGGAGCAGAAGAGTTCTGATAGAGGGTTTAACCCTGTTAATACCGTTCATCAGGATATCATTGTCAGATTGATACAAAACATGGAGGGACGTGGTATCTTTATGGAGCAGGTTGGGATTATTGTCCCATTCCGAAGTGTTGTGTATGATCTGCGGAATCGTCTTTATGATGCTGGAATCCGGAATGTTGAGGTAGGAACGATTCACACATTTCAGGGGAGGGAGAAAGATTATATCATATTTGATACAGTAATGAGTGGCGAACAACAGCACGGAAAAATCCGGCACTACTCGGTCCGCCCACTGGATGAAGAGAAGAACGGTATGAGTGTGCCACGATTATTAAATGTGGCTTTTTCACGTAGCCGAAAGGAGTTGGTTGTAATCGCTGATATGGGGCATATCCATAAAATTTACGGGAATAAATTCTTAGGGCGGCTTCTGAAAAGGATGCTTTAAAAAACGATCTGTGTGATTAAACCCAGTCAACAGGGTTCTTCAGAACCTGAAGCAGTTTCTCTTCCCGGCTTCCCTCTTCAGGGTGAAAATCGTAGTCCCATCGAACTTCCGGGGGAAGACTCATTAGAATCGATTCAATCCGTCCATTCGTTTTAAGCCCAAAAAGCGTACCCCGATCGTGAATGAGATTAAACTCTGCATATCTGCCACGCCGGATCTCCTGCCAATATCTTTGTGAAGCATTAAAGGGTTCATCCTTTCGTTTTTTTACAATAGGCAGGTAGGCATCCAAAAATACGTTGCCGATATCCTGAGTAAAAGCTTGCCAATCTTTGAGATCTTTATGATCATCAGCCCTTAAATAGTCAAAAAAGAGTCCGCCTATTCCTCTGGCTTCATCACGATGAGTATTCCGAAAATAGTCATCACACTGTTTTTTAAATAGAGCGTAAAGATCATCGCCATGTTCATTGCAAGCCTGTTGTAGAACGGAATGAAAATGTTTGGCATCATCTTCCCACAGATAGGTTGGGGTCAGATCAGCGCCCCCTCCGAACCATCCATCTGTCCGGTTTGTCATCTTTTGATCCTTATAAAGTTCAAAATACCGGAAGTTTGCATGTACCGTTGGAACCATCGGGTTCAACGGGTGAATCACAAGAGAGATACCGCCTGCCCAAAACCAACCGTTATCCACATTAAAATGGGACCGAATCGGGTCAGGCAACTCTCCATGGACTGTAGAAATATTCACTCCTCCTTTTTCAATCACATCACCTTTTTCCATCACACGGGTGAGGCCCCCGCCTCCGCCATCACGATCCCACTGATCTTCCAGGAATATGCCCTTTCCATCTATCTGTTCGAGTGATGAACAGATTTCATTTTGCAGGTTTTTGATATAGGTTGTGAATTGGGATTTTATCATTTGTGA
>JBBDJK010000107.1:3036-21919 GCA_040879905.1 Balneolaceae bacterium
TTTCATTTTGCAGGTTTTTGATATAGGTTGTGAATTGGGATTTTATCATTTGTGAGAAGCTGGAGCGATAGCGACAGTCCCGGCTGCTGTCGGATCATAAAGTTGTTGGTTGTTGATACTTGAATACATTAATTACCGTACTCCTTTACGGTGTTTATGAAGGTTCGGGCGTGATCAACCGGTACATGAGGCAGGATACCATGACCCAGATTGGCAATATATTTTTGCGTGCCGAAACGGTCGATCATGCGTTTGGTTTTGAGTTTGATATCCTGGATAGGACCCAACAGGTGAGTCGGATCAAAATTACCCTGCAGGACGATCTTATCGCTGGTATGCTGCCGGGCAAACTCAGGTGATATGGTCCAGTCGAGTCCCAGAGCTGCTGCGCCGCTTTTATAACTCAGCCTTTCGAGTGCATACCAGGCACCTTTAGCAAAAAGGATCATTGGGACACCTTTAACTTTGGTTGATATCTCCATCAGTGAAGGAAGAGCCCACTCATTAAAATCATCCGGACTCAACAATCCGGCCCAGGAATCAAAAACCTGGACAGCCTGAGCACCGGCATCAATCTGTGCATTCAGGTAATCAATCGTCGCTTTGGTGAGTTCTTTCAGAACGTGACGTGATGCATCCGGGTGTTGGGATAAAAAAGCTTTGGCTTTATCAAAGTTTTTGGATCCTTCTCCCTGAACCATATAACAGAAGAGTGTCCACGGAGCACCGGCAAATCCAATCAGGGGAACACGTCCGTTCAGTTCGTGACGGGTAAGTGTGATCGCATCCATCACATAGCTCAATTTTTCAGGAATATCTTCTGCCAGAATAGAAAAGGCATCATCCACATGTTGAATTGGATTTCCCATCACCGGCCCCTTTCCTGAAACCATCTGTACGTCCATATTCAATGCTTGTGGAATGGTCAGAATATCCGAGAAGATAATTGCCGCATCCGGCTCCAGTTCATCGATGGGTTGAATGGTAATTTCACAGGCGAGTTCGGGGGTTTCAACACGTTCAAAGAACGAATACTTTTTTCGCAAAACCATGTACTGTGGCAGATATCTTCCGGCCTGGCGCATCATCCAAACCGGGGGACGTTCGACGTTTTCTCCCTTCAGAGCTCTTAAAAAAAGATCATTCTTCAATTTTGGGAAATTGTGATTACTCATACTGTCTGGTTTCATCCGGTTTTTCACTTAGAATTTGATGAACAAAAGTTAAGAACGTTTTGGTGTCCGGTTTGGGTGATATGTGAACGTGTTTACCCGATTCGATACTCAATTCACGGCCGGTTGTCTTTCCGATTGCAAATAGTTCAGGCAGATCACTTTTCATGAAACCTCCACTATTTCTGAATGCATGGACGGCACTTGGGCTGTAAAAGAGAATCCCGTCATAATGTTGTTGACCAAGTGTCATCCTTTTCAAAATGGTTTTGTAAACTACCACATCTCGTACTTGAATACCGGAGTTTTCTAAATATTGTCGAAACTCATCCCGGCGTTTATTACCACAAAAATGAAGGATTGTACTGCCACTCAGATCGGGATTTAGGGTAAAGTCGGCAATCAATTTTTCCGCTAAACCAATTCCATCTTGTCGGTCGGGAGTGATCGGTATAAATCCAATTTTGATCAGTTTTTTTGCCGTTTTACTGCCCAATGCATAAGCGGTTTGGTTTGCTGAAAACTTCTGGTACTGTTTCTGAAAGCGTTCAAATGCTTTAACTCCGGACTGACTGGTAAATGCATAGATCGGGTTTTGAACCGTTGATACCAATGTTGAAATTTCATCCCACTCTTCCCGGAATTTAATCTGAATGGCAGGTTTTATGGTTACAGATAGGTTCAGACTTTCAGAATAGTTGATCTGGTCATCATTCAGAGGTCGTGTTACCAATATGTGATGAGTTTTAACCAATGTTGTCGAAGTTTAGACCGTTTTAAAAAATTCTGATTTATTGTTTCAGTGATTTACGACTGTTTTTATTACATGTAGATTTGACCGAAACCGGAGGCTACTTCCGAAGATCTTCGATAAGTTTACCTGCACCTTGCCCCAGTAATTTTTTAGCCGCATCCCGGCCTAAATTCTTGGAGTTGTTCTTTTGAGAACTCATTTCAACATCATATTGCAGAGATCCATCAAGCGTTAGTGCGACGGCCCGGAGAGTTATCACGTCATTGTTGATTTCAGCAAATGCACCCACAGGAGCGCTGCATCCTGCTTCCATCTCATTTAACAGACCCCTTTCAATTGTCGTACAGAGTTCTGTTTCTATATGATTTAGTTTACGAGTGATGTCAAATAATTCCCGGTCATTTTTGCGGATCATAACGGCCATGGCTCCCTGTGCGGGAGCGGGGACCATCCAATCGAGATAGTTGGAAATGTGATGTTCCAGATTGATTCTTTGCAATCCTGCAGCCGCAAAGATAGCACCATGCCACGGGTTTTCGGCCACTTTTTTTAGCCTTGTATTTACATTACCACGGATATTAGTGATTGTGTGATTGGGATATCTGTGTAACCACTGCGCCTTACGTCTGTTGCTTCCGGTTGCAATGATCGCTTTAACAGTTTCATCATCAAGAAAATCGGTCCCTTTTGGGGCGACAAGGGCATCGCGTGGATCATCTCTTTCCAATACGGCAGAGATTTTAATGGGAAGCGGGTTATCGGTTGGAAGATCCTTGAAGGAGTGGACGGCCAAGTCAATACGTTCATCAAGAAGGGCGTCATCCAGGGCTTTGGTAAAGACACCCTTACCACCCATTTCAGTCAAAGGTGTTGTGAGGTCCAAATCACCTTCCGATTTAACAAAAACAATCTCAATTTCAACTCCGTATTGTTGAAGTTGCTTCGCAACTGTCTCAGCCTGCCATGTAGCGAGTTCACTGTCACGAGTGCCGATTTTGATGGGTTTAGTCATGGCCGTTTTTGGAATCCAGCTTAAACATCTGTTTCACCATTTCAGCCACTTCGTCAGATTGATGGTGGTCACGTAAATGTTCAATACTGTAAGCGGCCAATTTGTTTACAATGCGTCGTGTCAGATTGTCGATTTTGTCAAAATCGCCCGTTTGGATTTTATTTTTGAAGAAATTGAGTTCATCTTCACGAATGGATTCAAATTTATGTGTGAGGGCTTTGATGGTCGGTACTACCCGCTGTTCGTCAAGCCAGAGTTTAAAATTGGCGATCTCATCTTCAATTATTTGTTTGACAAGAGGCACCTCTTTTTCCCGCTTTTTATAGGCATCATCTGTCACATCACTCAGCATATCCATGTTTGCTACATCAACAAAATCGAGTGATGCCACTTTCGGATCGATATTACGAGGAACAGACAGATCAAGCATCACCTTGAATTTAGGTGATTGAATAGAAGGGAGCATATGCTCAGGCCGGATGATCGGTGTTGATGCTCCGGTAGCTACGATCACCAAATCCGCATCTGCAATCTGTTCCGGAAGTTGATTCATATCGGCTACAATCAGATTGAATTTATTTGCAACAAACTCAGCCCGGTCACGGCTGCGGTTAATGAGTGTCAATTTACTGGCTCCCAGATTGACCAGGTTTTTACAAGTTACTTTACCAATTTTACCGGTTCCAACCAGCAGTATATTTTTGTTGACCAGGTTGTCAAATGTTCGTATGGCAAATTTTACTGCAGCGTAGGCGACCGTTGCAGCTCCGTGGCCCAAAGAAGTTTCATTTCTGGAGCGTTTGTGAGCTCTGAAAACGTGTTGTATGAGCCTGTGCATTTCACCTGAAATCATATCGCGATCTGATGAAAACTCATATCCTTCTTTAACTTGTTTAACAATCTGAAGGTCACCTAAAATTTGTGAGTCAAGTCCGGTTGCGACCTTAAAGAGATGCAGCACGGCCCGGTGGCTTTCAAGTTCAAAACCGTAATTGTGAAATTCGTCCAGAGAGCCATTGCTGTATGTAGTCAGCAGTCTGATCAATTCACTGGCTGTGACACTTTGTGCAAATATTTCTGTCCTGTTGCAGGTAGAGACAATAAACAAGCTGTTGATGCCTTCACGCGCGGCACCTTCCAGAAGCAATATTTTCTTTTCAACATCCAGGCTGAATCTTTCACGTACCTCTACAGGTGCATCCCAATGATTGATGCCTATCGCCGTAAAATCATCTATTGTGGGGTGAACCATCCCTTATGCGGTTACAGTCTTTGATGTTTGTGTTGTATCGTCCCATTGGACAATTTCTTCCGGAATTTCATGTTTCAGACAATTTAATGTCTCTTCTGCCATCGCTTTTATAAAATCCGGATGATCGTTTAACCCATTCATGACAGCATAGTTATCAAAATGGAAACCTTCTTCTTCCATATTTTCAACCAATTCAACTCCCAGTTCATAAAGTGTTTCAATATGATCGGTTACAAATGCGATGGGTATCATTAGAAAATTTTTAATTCCGTATTCCAGATGTCGCTGAACCAACTTTTCCGTATTGGGTTGTGTCCATTTTTGTGGACCTACTTTCGATTGAAAGCCGAGCCAATATGGATTTTTTTCTGTTCTACGCTGCATTACGGCTTCCATCGTCTCTTTGATTTCAACTGTATAGGGATCTCCACTTCTAACTTCAAGTAAGGGAGTTCCGTGTGCGCTAAAGATAAAATGGGTTTGTCTGCGTGTAACATCATCCATCTCAGATAAAGCCTCATCTATCCGGTCATTGATCGATTTCAAGTAGCTTTCATTAAGATAGTAGTTTTTTATATGAAACTCCTTCCACGGTTTTTTACCACCCGGAAACTTCTGTTTTATCACATTTTCCCAATCTCTGAAACTGCTTCCGGTTGTTGTCCAGGAAAATTGAGGGTAAAGAGGCATCAGCACCGTATGTGTAATTTCATCTTGGACCATATCATCCATCACCCGGCCGGCAAATGGAAGCCAGTATCGCATACATGTATAAACCTTTATATCATGATCGGGAAGGATTTGCCCAAAATATTTTTCAAGACTCCTTCTTTGGGATTCGGTGAGCCCGTTTATTGGAGAACAGCAATCAGATACGACCTTATTCTGTCTGTTATAGCAGTGTTTATTACCGGTGCAGCCGTTTGGGCAACCATTTATTTTTTTATAATCTTTTGCAACATTCGGTGCCCTGAATTTGGATATCACATTTGCAAAGAGCTGTTGGCCTTTACCTCCACCGAGTTTGATAATATCTTCATCGCTAAACAGATTTTTGAGAAAAATCCGGACATTATCCTCGTGGGTCGGACCACCCAGATTCATCAATACAACACCAATTTTCATCAATTTCTTCAGTTTACTGCGGGGTTAGGATTACAATCGTGTAAAAAACCGATTTTATATGAAGTTAACGTGAAGAGTTGATGATTAGATTGTGTCTAAATTAGCCTATTGTTGTAGGTGTAATTGGAAGTTTTCCGTCTAAATTTATCAACGGCGAATGGATTTTTTTATACGCTGAAATATAAGCGTGGTTTGGGTATTCTTCATTACACTTGTAATCATCATAGCATTTGTAAGATAAGCGTATGATCAAACCCGGGGGAGTTCAAACCAAAATCTGGAGCCTTCTCCGGGGCGGCTTTCAACATAAATATCCGACCCATGTGCATTCAGTATACTTTTCACAACAGCCAGCCCGAGACCGGTACCTCCCTTATCTCTGGATCTGGCTTTGTCGGTCCTGTAAAACCGGTCAAACAGTCTGTCGAGATGTTCTTCAGAGATACCGATGCCGGTATCAACCACTTCAATATTGACTAAATTTTCCTTTTCATCCTTTAAAACATTGATTTCGACCCGGCCTTTATTCGTAAATTTCAGTGCATTTGTGATCAGGTTTTCAATGACCTGTTCGATTTTGTCAGGATCCGCTATCACCATTTCCGATTGGTGATTTGCGATCAGTAGTATCCCTTTGTTACGAGCTTCCGATTCATGAGAAACAATCATTGGATCGATGACACTTTGAAGGGAAAAGGTTTTTTTTTGAATAAAATGTTCATCCGAATCATACCGCTGTAGCGTTACCAGATCTTTGAATAAACGGTTAATTCGTTGTGTTTGTCTCTCAGCCGTATGCAGGTATTTTTTTTGATTCACTTCATCCAGTTTTCCGAGTTGTAACATCTCGATTGAACCCGCAATTGTATGGAGTGGATTTCGGATTTCATGTGAAATATCAGCGAAAAACTGGCTTTGTCTTTGATTGAGATTTTTCAGTTCTATATTATCGGATCTTAATTTTTCAGCCATCCGGTTAAGTGACTCTGCCAACGTACCAAACTCATCTTTACGATCCAGATTTAGTGTTTGAGAGGTGTTCCCTTCTGCGATACGGCGGGCTGCTGATTCAAGCTGCAGGATGGGTCGTGAGATATACCTTGAGAATAAAACACTGACCAGTATAACGAGTCCCATCGAAATAAACATTCCGGTGTAGATGATCCATCGAATGGTTTTAATAGGTTCATATATCTGATCTTTTGCGATTGAAACTTCTAAATATCGTGCCGGGTTGTATTCACTTTCGAGCGTTGAATATGCAATCAGCCGTTCTTCGTCAGATGAGTCTGTATGGAACTGAGAATCAGCGGTTCTCAATTCGGAAAGAATGGATTCATTGAGTTTTTCCGTTGCCTGTAACTCATCATTGGTTGGAACTTCTGCAAATAGTGTTCCCTCATCATCGTAAATAACCAATCGATATCCGGAAGTTCGTGCGGCTTCATTCAGGTTTGTTTCAAAATCATCGTCCATTCTTAGATTCTCAATCGTAATGCTCAACCACTCAGAGTCATTTTCGATCTGTATTTCACCTTCCGAAAGAAGGTAATTTCTAATAAAAAGAATGGAGTAACTGCTGATGGCTGTGATTCCAAAAATCAACAGCAGGATAAACGTCCAGGCCAGTTTGGCTCGAATACTCATGCAGGAAGAATTTCACGGTTCAGTCCATAACCGATTCCACGATAGGTTTTAATCAGATCGGATGATTCACCCAATTTAAGTCGCAGATTTTTGATGTGGACGTCCACAGTGCGGTCAAAAACAAATTTATCATCACCTCCGATGTATTCCAGAATCTCCTGTCGGTTGTAAACTCGTTTGGGATTTTTAAAGAAGAGTTCAACCAGTGAAAACTCTGTTGATGTGAGGTCGATTCGTTGATCGTTGTAAAAAAGGTCTTTCCCATTAATATCCAGGATCAGATTACCGTGCTGAATCCATTTACTGTTCTGAGGTTTTTGTCGCCGGAGCAATGATTCTACGTGCGCATGGACCAATTTAAAGCTTGCCGGTTTAGAGATGTAATCGTCAGCACCCAGTTCAAGGCCTTCAATCTCATCTTTTTCTTTGTCTTTGGCCGTCAGAAAAATAACCGGAATATCTTTTAGTACAGGATGTTTTCTAATAACCCTGCAGATCTCTTTTCCATCAACAAATGGAACCATGATATCAAGCAAAGCCAAATGGATATCTCCTGATTTTTTTTCGATCATCTCAAGTGCCTGTTTACCGTCAAAAGCAGTGAGAACTTGATATCCATGCATTTCTAAATAATTGGCAAGCATCTCTGCGGGTTCTGTTTCATCTTCGACCAGCAATATGGTATGTTTAAGCTTCATAAATAAACTCAGGATCAAAAGTGGTGATGAATTCTAACTTAATAAATAAAGTTATGTTTATTAAAATAATGATTTGAAACAAAGATTCTTTACCATTTCATAGGAGCCTCATAATGACTTGTTAAACTCCCCGAATGTAGATAAAATAGTGGTAGATAAACCTAATAAAGTAAATTGAAATGTCACTTCAGAAAAAAATCGTTTGGATAACGGGAGCATCATCGGGAATCGGTGAGGCCCTTGCTTATGAATTTAACAAAAAAGGAACACTTTTAATTCTGTCAGCCAGAAGAACTGAAGAGCTTGAAAGAGTCAAATCAGGTTGTGAAAATAGCGAGGAAACGGTAAAAGTGTTACCTCTTGATCTTTCAGATATTGATTCGCTCAAAGCTAAAACAATTGAAGCTTTATCGTTTTTTGGGAGTGTTGATATGCTGGTCAACAACGGTGGAATTAGTCAGAGAGCTAATGCGGTAGAGTCTAAAATGGAGACGATCAGGCAGGTGATGGAAGTGAATTTTTTTGGTACGGTTGCTCTCACAAAAGCATTGTTACCACACATGATCGAACAGAAATCAGGACATATTGTGGTTACATCCAGTGTAATGGGGAAACTGGGAACCAAATATCGGTCGGTGTATGCCGCTTCGAAACATGCACTTCACGGATGGTTTGACTGTTTAAGACAAGAAGTTTATGAGCATAATATTGATGTGAGCCTGGTTTGTCCCGGGTTCGTGAAGACAAATGTAACGATCAATGCATTGACGGCGGATGGTCATAAGCATAATAAAATGGATGAGGCTCAGGAGAAGGCGATGTCGCCGGAAGAGTTTGCTCGACGTTTGATCCCTAAACTGGCCAAAAAAAAGGAGGAGATCTATATCGGTGGAACGGAGATTCTGGCTGTTTACCTGAAACGATGGGTGCCGACACTCCTGAACAGAATACTCAGAAAGATGAAGGTTACGTGATATCCTTCAGGTAATTTTGCACGTATCTCAATTTTTCCATAGACCCAATCCCCCTTGCCGATTGTTCTGGTACAGCCTGATCTATTGAAGTTTTTTCCGCTTATTTAAATAGGCGAGAAGAGCCAGATCGAACGGGCTTTGAGTGTCGATCTCTTCAAAATCAACTTTTGCTTCGTTACAAGCAATTTTGAATAACTGAGTGTATTCTTTTACTTTCCGTTGGTAATCTTCTTTGATCTGTGCGGGGATCACTTCCAGTTCCGATCCGGTTTCCATATCCTCAAACAGAAATTTACCGTTCGGAAAATCGAGATCCCGTTCACTTTTATGTTCCAGAATGTTAAACAGGAGGACCTCATGGCGCTGGTGCCGCAGATGTCTAATGGATGAAATCAGAGCCTCGTGTGATTCAACATTTTCAAAAAGGTCAGTCAGAATGATGACAAAACTCCGTTTTTTTAAATTTTCTGCCAGTTGATGGAGGGCATCAGCAGATGCCGATCCTCTTTTCTCATTTGATTTTTTATTCTCGTTTGCCAACTCTTTTTCCAGTTCACTATATAACATACGAATGTGACTGGTTGAAGATTTTGGGGGAAAGTAAGTACGGATCTTCTCATCGAATGTAATGAATCCGCAAGCATCCCGCTGTCGGTTCATCATGTAGATTAAGGATGCGGCAAAATGGATGGCATAACGTAATTTTGACCACTCTGCAAAGTGTTTGAAGTACATAGAACTACTCACATCCAAAACAACATGTGCTCTCAAATTGGTTTCCGCCTCAAAACGTTTAACGTAGAAACGTTCTGTTTTTGCGTAGGCTTTCCAGTCAACATGCTTGAAATCGTCGCCTTGATTATAGGGCCGGTGTTCGGCAAATTCCACACTGAAACCGTAGAATGGGCTACGGTGCAGTCCGGATATAAAACCTTCAACGATGGTTCTGGCTTTCAGGTCAAGTGGAGTCAGTTGTGTTAATAAATCCGGATCAAGAATCATGGCTCAAAATAAAACAAAACAGGGTAAAACGAATGTATATCTTTGGTATAACATTGTTATTTTCAACTTCAATCACAAAAAACGGTGTGATCAAAGCCGAAACGGGCGAAAGCGGTCAGGCAGATTTTTAACTTTCTATATATAAACTATGAGTCAGCTCTACAAAACGGTTGGGGAAATCGATTTTTCAAATAAAGACCTGAAGGAGATGCCTCAACCACATCGTGTATTGATGGTAAAACCGACTTATTTTGATGTTGAATATGTCATCAATCCACATATGAAAGGGCAAATCGGTAAGGTCGATAAAATGAGAGCCCGAAGTGAATGGGACTTTTTAGTGAACGGTTTCAGGGAGCTTGGGTATGAAGTACACTTATTGGAGGGGGTAGATGGGTTGCCTGATATGGTTTTTTGTGCGAATCAAAGTTTGCCGTATTCAGATGGGGTGAACCGCAAAGTTGTAATGAGTATGATGAACACCGGACAGCGTCAACCTGAAGTACCATTAATCGAAAATTTTTATCGTGAACAGAACTACGAAATTCTTCATCTGAACCCTAAAGATGGAAGAGCATTTGAAGGAATGGGTGATGCGATTTGGCACCCCGGCAAACAACTCTTATGGGGTGGATATGGTTTTCGTACATCCATTGATGTGTATGATGAGATATCCGATCTGCTGGAAGTACCTGTGATCTTATTGGAGCTGGTCAATGAAAAGTTCTATCATCTTGATACATGTATGTCTGTTTTAAGCCTGGATACCGTATTGATCTACCCGGCTGCATTTTCAGATGAAAGCCTGAGCTTGATCCATGCGGTTTTTGATCGTGTGATTGAATCAACCAGCTATGAAGCTGAAAAGTTAATGTCGGTGAATGCCATTTGTCCGGACGGCAAAAACGTATTGATTCAACAGGGTTGTACGGATGTGAATAAAAAATTGAGAGACGCAGGGTTTTCTATTCATGAATACAGCACCTATCAGTTTTTAAAAAGCGGTGGGAGTGTTTTTTGCATGAAACAGATGTTTTGGTAAAACTTTACTATAATTCCGTGTTTATTGATAATAAAACCCCATAACATGATGGCTAATAAAGTTTCATTGATGATCACAGCCGGGTTAACTCTCTTGTTGATCTATATCTACTCCTTTTCAATCGGTCAGCTTCCACCAGTGGGTTCGTTTTTCCATCCGATCCAGGGATTTTGGGCCAATGCAGAGACGAGTCAAACTAATGGTGACATTGACCTGCAAATTGATGGGCTCTTTGAACCTGTTGATATTTTTTTTGATGAGAGAAGTGTTCCTCACATTTTTGCACAAAATGATCACGATCTCTATTTCGCTCAAGGCTATATCACCGCAAGAGACCGGCTTTTTCAATTGGAAATTCAGATACGGGCAGCCGGGGGTACGTTATCCGAATGGATGGGGAGTCGTACGATAGAATACGACAGGAGTCAAAGACGGCTCGGAATGATTTACGGAGCGGAACGTGCTATGGAGGCGATATCGGAAAACAGGGAGGTTTTTAATGCGATCAACGCCTATTCCGATGGAGTAAATGCATATATATCAAGTCTTGACTACGAAAATTATCCGGTTGAGTATAAAATTCTGAATGCAGAACCTGAGGAATGGAAACCGGGTAACTCGGCCTTGTTGTTGAAGTATATGACTCAAATGCTCGCCGGCAGGTCGGATGACATCCGTACCAGCAATACCATCGCAACCTTCGGTAAAGAGTTTGTAGATCGGTATTTGAGTAGGCCTGCTTCACTAATTGACCCGATTATACCACCGGAAACGGAGTGGGAGTTTGAGACAGATATCCCTGAAAAACCTAATGAACTGTATCAGCCTTCCTTTACATCTGAGATTGAGATGTGGCAACCCGATCCTCATAACGGAAGTAATAATTGGGTTGTAAGCGGTGAAAAAACAGCCGGAGGTTACCCGATCCTCTCCAACGATATGCATCTGAATATGACTGCACCGGCTATCTGGTACGAGGTTCAACTCCGGACACCCGACTCAAATGTATATGGCGTTAGCCTGCAAGGGACCCCAACCGTGATCGTTGGTTTTAATGAGCACATTGCATGGGGATCCACCAATACCGGCGCTGATGTGATGGATTGGTTTGAGATCACATTCCGTGATGATGAAAAAACCCAATATCTTTATGACGGGGAGTGGTTACCCGTTGAAGAACGGTTTGAAACGATTCATGTAAAAGGCATGGATTCAATCACAGAAAGGTTGCTTTTTACTCATCACGGACCGATTTATACCGTTGAAGATCGTGAAACAGGCATACCGCAGTATCGAAAAAATTTAGCCTTACGATGGATTGCACATGAACCATCAAATGAGTTGCTCACGTTCTATAAACTAAATCGAGCTCAAAACTATAATGATTTTCGCGACACATTTCAATCCTATCAAGCTCCGGCTCAAAATATGAACTTTGCTGATATAAATGGCGATATTGCGATACAGACCGGAGGCCTTTTTCCTGTAAAATGGCAATATCAAGGACGTACCGTAGGTGACGGATCAGATTCTCGCTATGATTGGGACGATTATGTGCCATACGATCAGAATCCATTCTCACTCAATCCGGATAGAGGATATTTAAGTGCGGCCAATCAGGATCCGGTTGATCAAGCATATCCATACTATTTGGGAGATGATTTTGCCCCTTATGAGCGAGGCAGAAGAATCAATGATCTTTTGAGCGAAATGAACAACATTACGGTTGAGGATTTAAGGCAGATGTTTATGGATAGTTTTAGTTACCACGCCTACACCCTGTTACCCGTGTTGCTTGAGAGAATAGACAGAAATGAACTCAATACGACTGAAATACGATTGCTCTCACAGTTAGAAGGTTGGGAGTATGAAAACCATGGAGATCTGATTGAACCATCTGTTTTTCACACCTGGTGGATTGAACTGAATCGAGCAATATGGGACAATAAATATGGAACCGATTATCCGATGAGGCGACCTTCGCGCGATCGTACAGTGGAGTTGATATTGAACGAACCCCATTCACGACTGTTCAACAACAGAGAAGATGAACAGATTGAAACACTCGATGATTTGATTTTGTACTCTTACAAAGAATCGATTAAATCTCTGCATAACCGAGCCGGAGAGGTCGGTGATAGTTGGAAGTGGGGCTATATCAACAACACAAATTTAAATCATGTGGGCCAGATTCCCGGGATGGGAGTGAGGGATATCTTTACAAATGGGGGTGCGGAGTCGATTAATGCCATCAGGGGAGGCCATGGCCCATCGTGGCGTATGATTGTTGAACTCGATCCGGAGGGAGTCAGGGGGTATGGGGTTTATCCGGGTGGACAAAGCGGCAATCCGGGTTCCAAAACCTACATGGAATTTATTGAAACGTGGCGAACCGGAGAACTATATGAACTTCTCTTTCTTAGGAGTAAACCTGAAAGCAGAGATCCCTTTCCGCTCACAATCAGAATGGAGTAAACGACTCATATTGAATTTTTCAGGAAACCGGTTCAATCGGTAAGAAGTGTCAATATCGAACTTGTTATACCGGTTTTTTGTTGGATAAATGGAATAACTGTTTCAAGTGTCAGGCCAGTTCAAAAAAAAATATGGATCAAAACGAATATCTGAATCCACCCATTCTACATAATGAAGCCGGCGGGGAACGTACCGTCGGTTACGAGTTTGAATTTACCGGCATTGAGATCGATCAAGTAGCGCCGATGATTAAAGATCTATACGGCGGTGAAATTGAAACCATTTCCACTTATGAGTTAGAGATTCGGGGTACAGAATTTGGAACGTTCAAGCTGGAGCTGGATGCCCGGTTATTGAGGGATAAGAAGTATGAAAAGTTGCTAAAATCTGTTGGAATCGATGTTGATGATATTCATGATAAAGATAGCAAGGAAAAAAAGTTGATGGAGCTGGCAGCAACCGTTGTTCCCTATGAGATTGTCACACCTCCGATTCCACTCTCACAGATGAATGTGTTAGACGGGTTGATTGAAAAACTTCGAGAGAAAAAAGTAAAGGGGACGGGCAGCTCGTTTTTATACGCTTTTGGCATGCATATCAACCCCGAAATACCCGGTGAAAGTGTTGAGAGTATCTTGAGACACATAAGAGCCTATGTACTGTTGGATCCATGGATTCGTGAAGAATCAGACATTGATATGAGCCGGCGTATTACACCCTTTATCGATCCCTATTCTGATGATTATATGAAGTACATATTGAACCCAAAATATTCTCCGGATCTGAAGTCGCTGATTCAAGACTATTTTAAATATGATAACTCCCGGAATCGGGCACTCGATCTGTTGCCCCTGTTTATGCACCTCGATGAAAAGACTACTTTATCACTGATCGATGAAAGGCTGACTTCAGCACGGCCAACATACCACTACAGGCTTCCGAATTGCTCTTTTGAAAAAAGAGAGTGGACACCGGCGCTGGAATGGAATCGATGGGTAAGAGTGGAACGATTAGCTGATAATGAGGAGCGATTAGAACAGCTCTCCCGCTATTGGCTCAAATTAAAGAAAAACACAATCATCGGATTTGAATCAAAATGGATAAAAAAAGTAGCGGATTGGGTGAAGAGTGATGGTTAAAAAAAAACGACCGTTGATTGGAATAACGAGTCCGGATGAGGGGGGAGGAGCGGCGTGGTTTTTTACGGCACTTTCAGTGCTGTTAGCCGGTGGAAAACCCAAGCGAATTACTCCGGGCAGGCCTATAGAAGCAAATGAATTGGATGCACTTATCCTGGGTGGAGGTGCTGATGTTGAACCGAAAAATTATGGGCAGGAGCGCATTGAAAAGGGTGTTCTTGACAAAGACAAACGATCTGTTTTTGAATGGGTTCTCTCCATACTTCTATTCCCGATCTACTGGCTGATTCGTTATTTCTTAAACACCAAGAGTGCACCTGTCGACACAACAAGAGACAAACTGGAGTTGATACTGCTTCACGATATGTTGGCCGAAAACAAACCGGTTTTAGGGATTTGCAGGGGGATGCAGTTGATGAATGTGCATTTTAAAGGATCATTGCATCAGGATATCAGTGGATTTTATGTAGAACAACCGCAGATCGCATCTATATTTCCAAAAAAAAGAGTAGAAATTGAACCCGGTTCAAAGACAGCATCCATTCTGAATACGAATCTTTGTAATGTAAATGCACTTCATAACCAGGCTATTGATTATCCGGGTGATGGAGTTCGAATTGCAGCCAGGGAAGTCGGTACAGATATTATTCAGGCGATTGAACATGAAGATCATCCGTTTGCAATCGGTGTTCAATGGCATCCGGAGTATCTGATTCAGATATCGAGGCAGAGGAACCTGTTTAAAGAATTGGTTCGGTCAGCTAAATAGTCTACGTCTTATCAATCAGCCAATTACGAAACTCAGCTGCACTTTTGGTGTTCAACACTCTTGCAGGTTCAAACTTCGCTTTTTGGGCAATCATGACGCCGTAGCGGATATCATTAATTCCCTCAATGGTGTGTGCATCAGGATTGATAGAGGTGAGTAATCCCGATTCTTTGGCTTTATTACCAAATCGCCAGTCAAGATCCAGTCTCCTTGGATTGGCGTTGATTTCGATGGTAACCTCCCGCTCCACAGCCCACTCAATAATCTGATTGAGTTCAATATTGCTGCCATCACGTTTCAGAAGCAAGCGGCCGGTTGGATGACCCAGTATGGTGGTGAAAGGATTATCGATCGCTTTTTTGAAACGATCCATCATCTTATTATGAGGCATCTCAAGAGCACTGTGCACACTCGCGATCACAAAGTCGAAACCTTTCAGAATCTCATCGGGATAGTCGAGAGAGCCGTCGCCCAAGATGTCTGATTCGATTCCTTTAAAAATAACAAAATCATTTCCCTCCGATTGAAAAGATTCATTCAGTTCATCGATTTCATCCCACTGATGTTTGACATCGTCGATTGTGAGTCCGCCCGCATAAGCTGCGGTCTTGGAGTGGTCGGAGATGCCAAGATACTCATAACCCCGTTCCATACACGCTTCTGCCATCGCCTTGATACTCATTTTGCCATCGCTCCAGGTGCTGTGGGCATGAACCACCCCTTTTATATCCGACTCTGAAACCAGTTCCATCGATTCATGTTCAGAATAGTACTCAAACTCACCATGATCTTCCCGGTGAGCCGGTGGCACAAAGTGAAGATCCAGTTTTTGGTAGATTTCCGTTTCGGAGGATGTGAGAACCGGCTGATCAAAATCGGTTTCTTTATCATCATTCAGTTTGAAAAGCCCATACTCATTCAGAGCCATGCCTCGTTCACGGGCTCTTTGTCGCATCACGATATTGTGCTCTTTGCTGCCGGTGAAATACATGAGAGCGGCGGGGTACTCCTTTGGTTTCACGATACGCAGGTCCACCTGTCGGCCGTTTTCGGTACGAACAGAGCTTTTGGTATCGCCGCGACCCAGGATCTCAACGACCAGATCGTGACTTGTAAAAGCGTCGAAGATGGCGGGCGCATCCGTGGGATCGGCTGCTGCGAGGATGTCGATATCGCCGATGGTTTCACGGAACCGTCGAAGGGAACCGGCGATGTCGCACTGCTGTACGCCTTTCAGATTTTTGACAAATTCAAAAACCGGTTCCGCAATTTCCAGAGCCTGATCGAGGCGTGTACGTTCGCCGAACTGTTCCAGGTATTCGATCGATTTAATGATTTTGTCGGCAGATTTTTGACCCAGTCCGGGAAGATCAGCCACGGCACCGCTCAGGCATGCCTCTTTCAGTTCGGTAATTTCCGTGATACCCAGTTCCTTGTGGATCTTGGCGATATTCTTGGGTCCGAGGCCGGAGATGTTGAGCCAATCGATCAATCCTTTAGGTACTTTTTCCTTGAGTGCTTCCAGTACCGGCATGGTTCCTGTTTCCTGAAATGCTTTGATATCCTCCGAGATCGATTTACCGATTCCTTTGATATCGGTTAGCGTATTCTCTTTGATATGTTTGGTGATCTCTTCATTGAGGCCTTCGATGGTTTGTGCGGCCCGGTCGAATGCGATTGCACGGAACCGGTTCTCACCGGCGAGTTGCATGAGTTGGTAGACTTCACGTAATTTTTCGGCGACATCCTGATTGGTCATGAGTCGTATGAATCTTGTTTAAGGGTCGTTTATTCTGTTGAATAGACGTAGCTTTTTAAGCCGGGACGGATCACTCCGTTTGGCATATTGAATATCGAATTTCTGGTTTCGTAAAGCAAACCGATAGACACCCCCCTACGCCCCCCTTATTAGGGGGGAATTTTTACAATATGAACCTAATCCTGCTCCCAACGCACCCACTCCCTTTTAATAAGGGGGAATTTTTACAATATGAACCTAATCCTGCTCTCAACGCACCCACTCCCTTTTAATAAGGGGAAATTTTTCATTATGAACCTAATCCTGTTCACAGCGCATCCACTCCCCCCTAACAAGGGGGGAGTAGGGGGGTGTCCTTCAAAGTCTCATTTTTTGAACGCTCACAGCAACCGGGGATACAAAGTAGTATAGCACTTTACTCCAACCTGCCACATTTATCACCGAACCGCATTATATCTCTTCATAATTTCAAGCACCTCATCCACCGGCAATGCGTCCTGAATCCTGCCTTCATTGCCCTGCATTGACTCCGCCATAAAAAGGGAGTTCAGAATAGCCTCTTCCGTTGCCTCCACGGCCGCCAGAAAAAGAGGGGTCATCGCATCATTTTTCATTTCAGTGAATGTTTCTGTACGCTCCCGGTTTTGCAGATCCCGTCTAACATCCGGATGTGTGGAGAAAGCGATTACATAATCACCGCTTCCGTTGGAGGCGAATCCGCCAACCCGTGCAATCCCGAGGAAAGCGCGTTTGGCAAGTCTCTCCAGGTTGCGGGCTGTTACCGGTGCATCTGTAGCCACCACGATCATGATGGAACCGTCCACATCATAAGGCACTTCATTGGCCATATAGTGGCGACCCAGCTCTTCACCCACCGGCGCTCCATTAATTGTGAGAATTCCCCCAAAGTTGGACTGAACCAAGACCCCAACGGTATAACTGCCTTGTCCGGACGGAAGCCGGCGTGATGAGGTGCCGATTCCTCCTTTAAACCCGAGAGCACGGGTACCGGTACCGGCACCCACATTACCTTCCGTCACGGGACCGGATGACGCAGATTTGATGGCTGCAATCGCGTGGGCGGGTTCTATTTTTCTGGCACGGATATCATTCAGCCAGCCGTCGTTGGTTTCACCCACAACCGGATTTACTGATCGTACATTTTCATTACCGGGTAAGTTCAGAACATAATCAGCAACACCGTGCGCTACTTGAAAGATACTCAGTGTGTTTGTAAGAGCGATGGGTGTTTCCAATTCGCCAAGCTCTCGGACTTGCGAGAAACCGAGTGCTTTTCCGAAACCATTACCAACATAGACAGCGGCCGGGACTCTGGACTGATACAGGTTTCCATCGTGTGGCAGGATGGCTGTGACACCTGTTCGGATATCACTGCCCTCGATCAATGTATGATGTCCCACTTTTATGCCCGCTACATCTGTGATTGCATTCAGTGGACCCGGTTGAAGGATACCCGGATGGATACCCAGGTTGCGCACACGATTTTGGGTTGATTTTTGAGCGATTAGATCTGTGGTTAAAAAGAGGATGAAAAAGAGAATTGTAATGATTTGGAGAATTTGTTTCATAGGTATATGATTGTGTGTTGTTCAATCAAGAAAGTCTAATAACAGTTTTGTAGACTTCAGAAGATATTATAGGTGAATATGACAATATATTCAGAATAGGGGAAGAATTGAATCAAGGGAATGGTGGGGAGTCTGCGAGGGTCAGTTATTCAATTCAGAGAGGGGAATGAGGTATTATTTGAACAGATAAAATTGAAAAAACGACTTTTAATTTAGCTTTCAAAACTCCTATCTTTCTGTTCTACGAAAAAAATCAGCCCTGGTGGCGGAATTGGTAGACGCGCACGCTTGAGGGGCGTGTGTCCCGACAGCTGTCGGGACGAGTTGGTTCGACTGGTTTGAAAGAATGATTTGAAATTTTAGTAAGCAACAATTGAAGCCCTGGTGGCGGAATTGGTAGACGCGCACGCTTGAGGGGCGAGTGCCCCGACAGCTGTCGGGACGAGATGGCTCGACTGGTTTGAAAGAATGATT
>JBBDJK010000108.1:0-3421 GCA_040879905.1 Balneolaceae bacterium
AAACATCTACCGGCCTCGGGTTATATATCGTCAAAAAACTCGTTCATTCGATGAACGGACGTGTGTGGTGCAAGAGCAAAAAAGATAATGGATCTATCTTTTTTATCGAATTCCCTATCTCCAATGCTACCTATATTGAGCACTCCATGGAACTGGAAGATTCTCAATAAACCAGCCTGAAAGCTTTTATAAAGCTTATTATTCGGCTCTACCATTGCGAAGTCTCCCCATCGTTTGGAATGGAAAAGTGGTCGTTCAAAACTGTTTTAAGAAAATCTCTTGCCCCTATTCAAGTAGAATGTGTATACTAATGCACTGTTCATCAGAATAAAATATTAGAACGAAATGGACAGCTGTTTGGGTTATAGATTAAAATGAATCAAACCAAACCCGAAAGATTATGATCAACACAGGCAAAAAAATAGATCTCAATTTCACCATCCAAGTTGTTCAAAACGGTGAACAAAAAGAACTGCCGTTTACAGATCTTTTGGATCGGCCGGCAGTTGTTTCTGTCTATATGAGAAATAATACCGGAGGTTGTGACTTACAGAATCAAAGCCTTGCAGAACACGCCGATTGGTTTGATAAAAAGGGTTACAACCTGATTGCATTGAGTAAAGACAGTTGTGGGTCACATATCAATTATGCCAAAAAGTTGGGGATTAATTACACATTGGCATCCGATCCCGATTTTCTCTTTTCAAAAGCAACCGATTCAATGGTAGAAAAAAAGATGTACGGTAAAACATTCAATGCCCCATCCCGTTCAGCATTTGTAATTGATACGGATGGAACTGTCCTGGGCATTATTGAAAAAATTAATACAAAAGCTCACGCCGAAGAACTGAAAGAGCTGATAGAATCATTATAGAGCATTTATGAAATCATTAGTTATTGTAGAATCACCAACAAAAACCAAAACGATAAAAAAATTCCTGCCTAAGGGTTATGTTGTAGACTCCTCCATGGGCCATATCCGGGACCTTCCATCATCTGCAAAAGAGATTCCCGCTAAATACAAAAAAGAGTCCTGGTCAAATTTAGGGATTAATGTAGATGAGCGATATGATCCGCTATATGTAGTCCCGGCCGGCAAAAAGAAGATTGTTAAAAAACTTAAAGAGTTATTGAAAGATTCGGACGAGTTGATCCTCGCGACGGATGAAGACCGTGAGGGTGAAGCGATTTCGTGGCATTTGACTGAGTTGCTTAATCCAAAAATCCCGGTTAAACGTATGGTCTTTCATGAAATCACCAAGGAGGCGATTCAAAGTGCGTTGGAAAATTTCCGCGATATCGATATGAATCTGGTTCACGCACAGGAAACCCGTCGAATTATCGACCGCCTGGCCGGTTATACCATCTCCCCTCTACTGTGGAAAAAAATAGCGCCCGGACTTTCTGCAGGACGCGTACAATCCGTGGCCGTTCAGTTTCTGGTGACGCGGGAATTAGAACGAATGAAATTCAGAAGCGGAACGTATTTCGATCTCAAAGCTCAGCTTTCCGGAGAGAATGAGAGCACCAAATTCAATGCGGATCTGTCACATTTGGATGGAAAAAGATTGGCAAATGGTAAAGATTTCAATGAAAATACCGGTAAGCTAAAAAAACCGGGTTCTGTTGTACTGCTTGATGCAAATAAAGCAGCAGCTCTCCGTGACCTATTGGAAAGTGCAGCCTGGAGTGTGACATCGGTTGAAGTGAATACCAAAAAACGGAATCCTTCACCTGCATTTATCACTTCCACCCTTCAGCAAGAGGCCAATCGGAAATTTGGTTTTTCTGCACGTGATACGATGAGTATTGCACAAAAACTGTATGAAAACGGCCTGATTACCTATATGAGAACAGATTCAGCAAATCTTTCAGGTCAGGCAATTCATGCTGCCCGTAATGAAGTTGAACAGCAGTATGGTAAAGAGTATCTATTTGAGCGCGTTCGAAACTTTGGTAAAACAAAAGGTGCACAGGAAGCACACGAAGCGATTCGGCCGGCCGGATCCAGTTTTATCCATCCCGAAAAGTCCAGGCTGAGTGGCCGTGAATATAAACTCTACGATCTGATCTGGAAACGGACAATCGCCACTCAAATGGCTGAAGCAAAACTTGAATTTACGAACGTAGTGATTACAGCCGAAAAAGATGGCACAAAGGCTGATTTCAAAACAAGTGGCAAAAAGATACTCTTCCCCGGTTTCTTTCGGGCTTATGTTGAGGGAAGTGACGATCCGGAAGCCGCATTGGAAAATCAGGAAATTTTTCTGCCGGAAATGAAAGAAGGCGAGACGATTAACCTTCATGAACTGGAATCCATCTCACACGAAACCAAACCTCCCGCAAGATTTACAGAGGCGACTCTTGTAAAAGAGCTGGAAAAACGAGGAGTGGGCAGGCCAAGTACTTATGCCTCAATCATTAGTACCATTCAGGATCGCGGTTATGCCAAGAGTGACGGAAAAACACTGATTCCAACATACACCGCATTTGCCGTCACAGAACTTTTAGAAACCCATTTCCCGCATTTGGTCGATAGCGAATTTACATCCGAAATGGAATCAAAGCTGGATGCAATTGCCAATGGTAACTATGATCCGGTTAAATATCTGGATGATTATTACAAAGGAGAGAAAGGCCTTCGGGCACTGGTGGATGAACAAGAAGATAAAATTGATCCGCAACAGGCTAAAATCTTAAACTTTCCCATTGAAGGGTTGAACGGTACACAGATTCATGTCGGCCGTTTCGGGCCTTATATAAAAAGTGAATTGAATGGTGAGCCGGTGTCGGCTTCACTCCCTGCGGATCTCGATCCGGGCGAACTCACCATCGACAAAATAAATGAGATCGTGAAATCAGAACAAGAGGGCCCAACCTCATTGGGAGATCATCCCGAGGAAGGCGAGCCCATCTATCTTTTAAGTGGCCGATTTGGCCCTTATGTACAGCTTGGTGAAGTGACTGAAGAGAATAAAAAACCGAAACGGGTCAGCCTTCTCAAAGGGATGAATCCGTCAGATGTAGATCTCAAAACGGCTATTTCGCTTCTTGAACTACCCCGAATTCTCGGTAAACATCCCGAAACCGGGAAAGAAGTTAAAGCCGGCGTAGGACGATACGGCCCTTTTGTACTCCATAACGGGACGTTCAAGTCTCTAAAAAAAGAGGACCATGTACTCACCATTGAGCTTCCGAGAGCTATTGAATTACTTAAAGAAAAAAGTAAATCAAGAAGCAATTCAGCCCTGCAGGATCTCGGTAAACACCCTGAAACAGATGAGCCCATCAAAGTAATGGATGGACGTTATGGCCCTTATATCAAATACGGCCGTAAAAATATCTCCCTTCCGAAAGGAACCGATCCCGAAAAAATGACGATGGGTGATGCCGTGAGGTTGATAGAGGAGAAGGGGAAGAA
>JBBDJK010000109.1:0-21744 GCA_040879905.1 Balneolaceae bacterium
CATGGGAGATCCTCAACCTGCACTCGATGTGATTAATTTTTTAAAGAAAAAATGAGTATAGATTCCTTCTGAGATCGACATTCGACATTCGACATTCTGCTCATCTTTTGCACGCGTTAGCGCTCATCTTTTGAACACGAAGTGAGATCTGCGATCTACGATCCCAACCGTGTGCCCTCGGTGGGCTATGTTCCTTGTCTAATATCTATCCTCGGGCATTTTTTCTATTCATCTTTATCCCGGGGCGCTGCCCCGGGTTACAAAATGAATGACACTTACAGTGTCGGGATGTTTTTCTAAGAACGATCTCGCATCTGCAAATCAAGGATCTGCAAATCAAGGACCTACGCTTCAATTTGCCTTCCCACTTCTGAGATCGACATTCGACATTCTGCTCATCTTTTGCACGCGTTAGCGAGATCTGAGATCATCCTCCCTTCTTCCCTCGCTTGTTTGATCACATTTCCTGAAGTTAAACTATAAAACGGTGTGATGGGATATCCGGTTTTTCTCAGTGCCCTTGCCGTCCAGGTATTGGATGTTTTTGGCAGGAAATAAAGTCCGTTCGCTTTAAAAAAGATGCTATTGGTATACAAACCCTCAGCCGCAATTTGTGCCATCCCTTCATTGTTAAGCTGAAATCGGTCTGCGATGAATTCACCCAATTTCTCAGCACCTTTTTCAGATATCTGTATTTGAACGACTCGACTGGCACTGAAATATCGTTCAATCGGTATATCAATCCCTACTACATGAATGACACTTCGAGTAGGCAGAAGTCCTGCTCGTAACATTAAACCAAAACCGGCATCCGATTCAGGGTAGTATTTGTTATCACCCCAACCAAACTTCAAAATTTTTGAATTCGGCATTTCCGGGTGATTTGGCAACAGATGAGCGATATACACCTTTTCAATGGCTATACCTACATGCCAACCATGACTGACAACATAAACCGGTATTGGCCTTTCATCTATATTATCAGGATACAGATCCGTAACAGGTCCGAGACAACCTGCAAGAATAGACATCATACCGATCAATATGAATAAACGAATGTATATCAAAGGTTACCCACTCTTGTTTAATGATCTCTTTATTGCCAAAAATAAGCAAATTCATTGTAATGAATTCGACGTGACTTGTGAATCTCAATCAATACCCTTTCTCTTTATCCACTTCATTAATTAAATCCAATCCCGATAAAGCTCTCTTATAATTCTCGGCCAATAGAACGGCTACATCAGCCGGATCGGTGATGGATGCGATATGGGGAGTTATAGTGATTTTTTTACTACCCCAAAACGGATGTGATTCGGGAAGTGGTTCATCTTTAAATACATCCAAAACGGCGTGAGATATCAGATTCGTATTGAGTGCATAGATCAGATCCTCCTCTACCAGGTGTTCTCCTCTTGCAACATTGATCAAATAAGCAGGTTGATTTAGTTCTTTAAATAGATCCAGATCCAGTATTCCATCTGTTTCTCGGGTTAACGGTAGTAAATTGACAAGTATATTGGATCTATTTAAAAATTCTTTCAGTTTGCCGGACATAAAAGTTTGTACCCCTTGAATCTCTTTTTGAGATCGTGACCATCCAATTACATTAAATCCATTTATATGGAGACGGTGCGCTGCATTTGAACCCAACTCCCCCAAACCCATCACACCTATTGTCAGTTCGCTTTTATCAAATGCTTTTATGGCTGACCACTCCACACTCTTCTGTTGATGGATATATTGTTCGGTTTTTCGAAATAAATTCAGAACAGCAGTTAGTACATAATCACTCATTTGGTCAGATAATGACGGTACTATTACACGGGTAATTCTGATATCTGACGGTATCGAATCATCACTCATAAGATGATCCACACCGGCTCCAAGAGATGAAATAACCTTTAGATTGGGATAATTTTTAAAAATGCCTGCGGGGTGATTCCAGGCAACGGCAAATTGGACACGATCCGGATGTTTAACTGATGGCCAAATATCAACATCTATATTTGGATCTACTTCCAAAATCGCTGCTTTAAACGGTTCCATATTTCGTCGCTGAGCAACTAATAATAGTGACATAATGATACCAATGAATAGACAGATATTGATTTTAAGATAATGTAGCCAATGTCTGATCAGCTTGCCATACATGTCGGCTTTGATGCGCTTCGACCATCAGTAATATCTCTATCAAAGTCATTTTTATTTTAAATACAGAATGTTTCACTTTAATACGATTGAGGTCAAGCTGTTTCTCCTCCATCCTTTTAATGAATTCGATGAACCTTCTGTTTGTGTGGACAAGGCCCTCCAAATTTTCTTGATAATCCTTATCCCCTTTTTCAGACGGCATCATGGGTGATATCGTCTTTATTTTTGTTTTATACGGAGGGCGTACATAAGATAGGATTGGCCTCATGATGAGCCTCGCTTGAAATTTGTTTGAATGGCTCACTGTTGAGGCGGCTCGATCGAGTCCTTTTTCTATCATTTTCAGATAGATTTGATTGAACATCAGGATGTGTTCAAATATTTCTCCTGCACACCATGCATTGGGATGAGGTTTTGTTGACATCTGCTCATCAGACAGTTTATCATACTTTTGCAACTCATTAATAGCGTGTTGAAATCTACTTATCAGGTCAGAGTAACTGTAAAATTGGCTCATAGAAAATCGGTTAAAGGAATCTGGTTTAATAATTACTCTGAAATGTACAATAAATAGAGAATTATCACACTTTAGCTCTGTAGGCACCTCACTTTTAATAAAATAATCATTGCGTAATAAATGATGGGGCAACCCCTTAACACTCTCTTCTAAAAATATGACAGCTACCAGATACTTAATTTATAGTCCAGACTTCGCCCTTTTGATCCTGTTATAGGATTGGTCAATTCTTTCCTCAGTAAGTACCCCTTCAGCTATCAAATTCTTGATTATCTGCACCAGTTCCGGAATTATTTCAGGTTCATAGACCGAGTTATTCGCAAAAACAAGTACATCTACTCCGGCCAATATGGCCGTTTCAACAGCCGTTTCAAGGCCATAAAAGGAACGGATCGCCTCCATCTGCATATCATCGGAGAAAAGTACTCCTTCAAAACCTAACTGCTCTCTAAGAAGAACGGTTTGAATATTTTCAGACAGTGTGGCCGGATATTCTGCATCCAGTTGTTCATTAAATACATGTGCGGTCATAACTGCAAATGGAATATTTGAGTTGACAAGCTGACGATAGGGCTCAAGTTCTATTTCATCCCACGTATCTGTCACATCTGCCATCCCAACATGAGAATCATTCCATGCACTCCCATGGCCGGGGAAATGTTTTAACACACCTATGATATTCTGTTTTGAAAACTCTTCCAGGAAGATGGCTGCGTGACGGGTAACCCGTTCAGGATCTGCACTAAAACTACGCTCAATTTGGCCTATAACCGGGTTCTCCGGATTGGTATTCAGATCCACTACAGGTGCAAAATTTACATTAAATCCAAGCTCATTGAGTGTTAATGCCATTTTAGATGCGTAAAATCGTGTTACATCTTCGTCATTCAAATCTCCCAGATATTGCGCAGATACATTCTCAGGAAAACCTCTTGCTTCCTTTAATCTTGCCACCCTTCCTCCTTCCTGGTCAACAGCAACAAATAAGGTTTGATCCGTCAGATTTTGCAGATCTTCAATCAACCGTTTCACCTGATCCGGTGAATCGATATTTCGATTAGGGCTCCCTTCGGGTACATGATAATCAAAAAGAATCACTCCACCGGTATAATACTCACGTATATCGCGTACAACATGAGATTGGTCATCCAATTCAAATCCGTGAAAACCGACCATTAACATCTGACCGATTTTTTGGTCCAATGTAATATCGTCAGAATTCAGATTCTGGCCCTGACTCTTAGTAACCCCGATGAGCAGTAAAACCATTGGTATAAATGGAAATAAAAATAGAAATCGTTTTATCATCTTATTATTTGTTTATTATCTGCCAAAATCATCATCAACTCTAATTATATCCTCTTCATTGGATGGATTTTCCGGATCTGTGTGCTGCCATATCTCAGCGATGATCCCCCAATCATCTAAGCCGATCAGGCGATGTCTCTCACCTTGTTTAAGTTTGATGAGATCACCTTCTCTTCTTTTAACCACAGGGCCTTGTAAGTCATTTTTACTCGAAATGAATCCCACATCCCCACTTACAACAGACCAGATTTCAGACCTTCTTTCATGATACTGCCAGGATAGTCTTTTATGAGGTTCAACTATGAGTATTTTTGGACTTAATGGCAATGAGTCTCTATTTTTTTTTAATCTTTCATCATCAAAAAAAAGATCCAGAAAATCGTTTAATGACCCGGAAGCAATCACAATAAAACCACCCCAAGGCCGCTTATCATCTTTTGATTGAATAGAAATACCTTTTTCCCTTAGTGTTTTCTCGACTTGTTCAAAAACGCTGTCTTTATCCGAATCTTTTGCAATCCTTAACATGATGGCGGCGGCGATGATTATGAATGAATATGTTTTGTTCTAAAGATAGGCCTTATAGAACTAAATAGAAGAGAAATGTTACGACTTCCGGCCATTAAAAAAATTGGACGAATGCTTTAAACAGCCATTTTCAGGCTTACTTTCTCTATAGCAGACGAAAGAATACGGAAACTTAACGGTTTGATCAGATATGCTTCATGAGGTGTATGTTCAGCTAATTCCCTGTGATATCTGTCTGAGTTTGCAGTAGTATACAGAACTGAAAACCGATGTTTATCCTGGGCAATCTTTACTACATCAATTCCGGAAAGATCAGAATCCAGATTAATATCAACTAACAGAAGATCCGGCTTAAAATCATCAATGGCATTTAAAGCTTCATCAGCGGTGTACGCTTTCCGAATCTTTGTAAAGCCCAACTTCTTTAGCATGACCTCAAGGGTCAACGACAAAATCGCGTTATCTTCTATTACTAATACTCGCATAATCTCAGTTAATGTCCGGCGATCATCAAATAATAAGAATAGTCATTCTTTGTGGATGATCTCTCCGAATTAGATTGCCTGCTATCAATGTAACAAGAAAAGTCCATTGAAATAAAGAGATAGCGTTAGAATTTCTTAATCTAAATCTTATAAAATCTTACCATTTGCCCTCTCGAACTGGATAACTGCCAAGGACTTTCAGGTATTGAGATTTTTTTCTGAGTTTGTCGAGAGTGTCTGATGTTTTCGGGTCATACTGGTTTCCCTCGATATCCAGGTAGAAAAGGAATTGCCAGGGGTGGCCCATTCTGGGTCGCGATTCCAGCTTGGTCATGTTAATTCCGTTATCACCTAATAGGTTCAAGCATTTTAGCAGTGCCCCTTTTTCATCCACTGTAGCAAATATAAGTGACGTTTTACAATTCAATTGCGGATCACATTTTAACGCTTCTTTCCCCACAATTACAAAACGGGTATAATTTTCTGTCTGATTCGCTAAATTGCTCTTCAGAATGTGTAATCCATAAATTTCAGCTGCATACGAACTGGCTATAGCGGCTTGAGAAAGATCGGCATCATCTCTTACTTTACGGGCAGCCATAGCCGTATCAAAATAGGATTCTACATGGCATCTGGGCAGGGATGTCAAAAATCGGCTACATTGTGCGATTGCTTGTGGATGTGATAGAATCCTTCTGATATTCCCGATCTGCACATCTTCAGGTGCCATAAGGCAGTGATTTATGTGCAGTACCTCTTCACCGGTTACAAATAGATTTTTTTCATTTAAGAGGTCATAGGTATCATTGATTGAACCTGCAGTCGTGTTTTCAATAGGAAGGATCGATACATCTACATCACCTCGTTCAATTGCATCTGCTGCCTCCTCAAAACGAGTATATCCTATGCACTCCACATTTTTATATCTCTGCTTGAAATGACGTATAGCGGCCTGGTGACTGAACGCACCATCGGTTCCCTGATAAGAAACCCGAATGGTTTCATCCTGGGATTTGTCATTTTGATGATCGATCAATGCATGGGTCTGATAGCGAACCGAATATTGAATAATCTCTCTAAATAACTGCTCGAGGAAGTATGGATCCATCCCTGCATCGGGGGCTTTTTGCCGAATCCTGGCCAATAGCTCCTCTTCTCTTGCCTGATCCCTTATTTCATCGGCACGTTCCAGTTTGCCTGATATGACTTTTTGAACAATTTTCTGTCGGTCTCCCAACGCTTTGACGATGGTTTCATCAAGATCATCGATCATCTTGCGTATATCATCTAACGACTCTTTTGACATAATTAACGGATGGTTTCTTTCAATTTCTGAATTCTGTTCAGGATTTTATTTCGATCCAGTTTACGATATCTTTCAGGCAGTAAGGATCTGGATGTACATTCTGAAACAGCAGTTAATGTTTGGAGTTCCACCTCTTCGGGATATGTAGGGGGTAAGAAATCCAGAAATACGGCATCCAATATTTCAGGTGTCGTAACTTCCAGGCCATCAGATACCGTTCTGAATTTTGCACGTGTTAATGCGGCTTCCATATCAGCCCCTGATAATGTTAACTCTCCTTTTAAAACGGATTTTGGTATATAATCTTCTGAAATCTTGAGTCCTGTTTTTTTCCTCATCGCTTCAAATAGCTCAATTCTTTCTGTCTCATTATCCGGTGCGAACAGAGCAATATGCTCTTCCGCTCTTCCCTGTCGTTTAAGGTCAATCGGCATCAAATCAGGGCGTGCTGTCATCAAAAACCAGATAATTAACCCTCTGTTTGAGGTATCACTCATAAAAGCAGCTATCTGTGAAAATACCCGGCTTGAAACACCACTGTCACCGGATGCTGACCGATCTCCGAGATACGCATCCGCTTCGTCAATCATAACTGCCACAGGAGACATCGCTTTCAAAAGATTCAGGATTTTTTCAAGATTTCCTTCAGTCACACCCTGCCACTGACTCCTGAAATTTTTCAGTTTAACCATGGGTATACCTACTTCGCCCGAGAATGAGGTGACAAGATAGGTCTTGCCGGTGCCTACCGGTCCGCAGACCAGATACCCCATCGGAATAACATCTCTGCGTCCCATTTTTAAAGCTTGAATCGCATGTCTCAAGTGTGTTTTCACTTTGGTATGGCCGGCCACCCTATCCAGATTTCCATCTGTCGAAACAAACTCCAACAGGCCGTACGCCTCTGCCTCTATCAGCTCTTTTTTAGTCGCTGTAAGCGATTCAAAGGTGATTTGTTCATTATTTTGTCTGGCATTGGAAAGTATATTTTTTAACTTCAAATAACCCAAACCTGCTGTCATCTGAGCCATAACAGGGATCTGAACTTTTGAGATAGCACTATATGTGTCTGAGTCACACTCTTGCTGGATATAACTCAGTCTCCCGGCTTCATCAGGCAATGAAATTCTGATCTCCGATGAATAGGGATTTTGTATAAGAGTCCGGTTCAGATCGGATAGATTTTCAGTCAGTAAAACCGTGGTAAAATCTGCAGCCAAAAAGAGCGGGTCGTGAGCCCATTTTAACAGATAAACGAGTGCATTCCGGTCTTCAGATCCTGTGCTACCCGCTTCATTGGCCGGTACAATCGTCTCTGCAAAATCGATAATCAGGGCAACGCTTTTTTTCTGATCCAATCTGGATCGAAAGTATTGTTCCAGAATTGAAAATACGGATACGGGATCTTTGGGTAATTTTTTGGAATACTCGGTCCCTGAGAAAGAATCCCTGCCACTTATAGCCTGGCTGAAATCCTGTTGTGTTTTCTGGTCTCTAAAATAGATTCCGGAAGCCCGATCATAAAATATGACCAGATCTCGTCCACCGAAAAATTCCTCCGCCATAAACGTTTTCAGGCGTGAAAATTTTGTCCCGGAATCGGATACTAAAGGCACCAGATCGTGCACATTTCCGTGGATAATGAACTGGTTTAATGTCCGGCTCAAATACTTTTTAGCAAGATTTTGAGCCCAGATTGGATAGTGTTCAATCATCTTTTTATCCGAATGGCTTCTTTCTTAGTGATCAATATTTTAAGGATCATAACCTATGCCCTAAGTTATTCTCCGAAATGGCTGATCAGTTTTACAGTTTCCAGTTTACTTTGCGTTGCTTTTATAATGATAAATATATTGCTAAATATCTGAAGTTCTTCATTCACTTTGGGTATTCTACCGGTATGATGAATAATGTAACCTGCGACCGTCTCAAAGTCACCCTCAGTTCCTTTTAAATCAATTTCCGGGTAAGCATCAGTTAATTCATCCAATTCTACAGTCCCGGAAATGAGAAAAGTATCCTGAGATATTTTTTTTATGATTTCATCATCTTTATCATATTCATCCTGAATATCTCCTACAACTTCTTCAATCAGGTCTTCAATGGTTACCATTCCGGCGGTTCCACCATACTCATCGATCACGATGGCTACTGAAATATTACTCTGCCTGAATTCGGTTAGCAGATCTTTCGATTTTTTACTGGACGGTATTAATTTTACGGGTCTTGTAATATCTGCAATGCTTTCAGGGTAGCTGAACAGATCATAGGCAAATACAACCCCGATGATATCGTCAATTGTATCCTGATAGACCGGTATTTTGGAGTATCCGGATTCAATAAAAGCAATTTTTAACTCCTCAACGGAAGCATTTCTTTCAATAGCTACAATTTCTGTTCTGGGTACCATTGTCTCCCGTACTCTTTTGTTGGAGAGTTCGAGCACATTTTGAAGCAGTTCAGTATCGTCATGATCGATCTCCTGACTTCCTCCGGTTTCTGAAATTTCACGAAATATCAAAGCCATATCCTGTCTTCGATAGACCTTTGAAGGTTCGTCATTTTCAATTTTCAGCAATTTGACCAAAAACCCCGATGCGCGATTTGCTATAATCACAAGAGGCCAAAGTATAGAATTGGTAATCCGGAGAGGTAAAGCGATGAATTTTACCATAAAATCCGCCTGTGCCCTGAAAATGGCCTTGGCAATAATTTCTCCAAAAAGAAGAATGATTACAGAGGCGATCAACGTCTGTATGATCAAAACTGTTGACGATAACGGTTCTGCATTAAAAAGGGTATTGAATGACAATCGAATCGGTTCTGCGAGAAATATCGCCATCAGTGTAGCGTACACAACATTAACGATGTTGTTTCCAACCAAGGTTGTTGTCAGGAATGTTTCGGGATTTTTATTAAAAAAGGAGATCGAACGGCCTCGAAGTGTATTTTTCCTGGACTCAATTTCAAGTTTGAGTTTATTCGCTGTAACAAAGGCCATTTCCGAACCGGAAAAAAAACCACTCAACAGGATCACTAAAACAATGTAGAAAAATTCAGGCATTCTCTATTTTCCCTTGAAATCTGCTTTTCTTTTCTCCAGAAAAGCTTTGGTTCCTTCCTGAAAATCCTCTGTCTCACAGAGTTCTCCAAAAAGCGTCGCCTCCTTGGCATATCCATTTTCTGAATAAGCAAAATGGATCGCCTCAATTGCTTTCGATAGTGCAACCGGACCATTTTTCAACATCTTTTCCGCGAGGGACCTTGCATAATTGAGTGCTTCATCTGAAGAACAAACTTCATTAACCAACCCCACTTCTTTCGCTTCATCAGCCTTTATCGGCTGTCCGGTCAGAATCATTTCCATCGCTTTGGATTTACCGATGAGTTGTGTCAGGCGTTGGGTTCCACCATATCCGGGTATCAAACCCAATGATACCTCGGGCAGTCCGATTAAAGCGTTCTCAGTAGCTATCCGAATGTGACAAGCCATGGCCAACTCTGCACCTCCTCCCAGTGCATAACCATTAATTAACGCGATGATCGGCTTTGATGAAAGCTCAATCCTGCCAAAGACCGCCTGTCCGTATGCAGATACGTTTTCTCCTTCCGTTTTGGTGAGTGTACTTAATTCTTTGATATCAGCTCCCGCCACAAAAGCCTTGTCACCTGCACCGGTCAGTACTAAAATTCTTGCCTCATCACTCTGTTCAAATAGATTTATGGCCTGATCCAGCTCTTCAAGGAGGATGCGGTTCAGTGCATTTAATTTGTCGGGGCGGTTGATTGTCAGAATGGATATACCGTTTGCACCATGTTCAAGGTTCAAAAGATCAAACGTAGAAGTCGTCATATCGGTTTTTTTACTTTCTGTTCAGTCTCTTTTTTCAAGACTTCAGCCTCTTTTCTGAGTTTTGCCAACTCAAGTTCACGATCCATATCTTCAAAACCGGGCAGTAAATTTTGATCCAGTTCTTCAATAATACTCGTTGTTTCTTCCATTTCTGAAAGCAGGTGATCCAGTTGATTTCCAACATCCTCTGCGTTCGGCATAGTCATCGACTGTTCATAAATATAGCGAATTGCGTCTTCAATCGTTTCAAGATGAGTTTCACAGATCAAATACTTCTCTTTTGCAATATCAAACTTGTTCAATCTCTTATTCAATATCTTTAAACGTCGTTCTCTGGTTTTTCTAAGTGTTTCTGAGTCAATCGATTCCAGTTTGCTCTCCTGTATTTCTACTTCACTGCGAATCTCCTCTTCAACTTCAGAGTTCATATAGATCTGATATCGTCTGTTCATATCGAGAAGTGTGAGATAGGTACTGAGAAGGTCTTCCATCTTCTTCTCTATGTGTTCCAGCATCCCTTTTGACGTATAGGGCAGTGTGTCAAAATTACTTTTGACCTCCTTGGTAATGTGTTTTAATACGAGGAATCGTTTTTGAGATCGTGTATCAAGCTGATAAAATAACTGCTTATCTGTGTTGTCATCGGTCTGTTCTCTCTCTTTTTTAAGACGGACACTTTTTTGATAAGCCGGCAATCTGGGTACAACCCCCAGATAGATAAGCTCCATTCCAAATGTAAACGTTAAAACCGCGTTGGATACCAATGAGACATCACTGAATACCAGTGCTGCAACCGTACCGGTTAAAAGACAAACCAGATTAACCGGATGCAGAAAAGCCTCTTTCGTGTAGTTATATACTTTATTCAGATCGTTTTTCATACCATTTATCTCTTCTGATTTTCAGATTCTTCAGCCTGATCAAAACTTGAGGTTTCGGATCTGCCTACTGTTTTATCAGCTTTCAGCTCTTTCGCCTGTTCCTCTATTTCTGTGTAGAGCAGTCCCATCTCCATCTTAATCTGCTTTAGTGTTTCATGGGCATTCTCTTTTCTCAACTCTTCATCCATCCGGGATTTGTCCTGTTCAAATTCCCTGTCCGATTCAGTTCCGATAAACTGCTCCATAGCCACATCAAGACGAGCCTCAATTAGACTCATTTTATCTCGAACATTTCCCAAAAAGTGATCAACCGATGAGAGCAGTTCATCCGCATTCATCTGTTGAAGTGCTTCATTTACATTTTTCACATAACCGGATCGACGTATCTTCTCTTTGGCATCACGAATTTTTCTATAATGCTCTTTATACTCCTCTTTGAGTCGTTCCCGATCTTGTTCACTATGGTTACTCATTCACATCAATAATAGTTGATTAAGTAATTATGACTTATGATTTATGACTTTGTCTTCTCTTTACCAATGGTTTTTTGTGATGACTCTTTGGCTTTTGGTTCATCCTCAATTTCAATGGATTTCTCTTTTTGGGGAGTAGCTGTCTCTTTACCCATTTCGAGTTTAAACTGATTGACAAGCTCCTGAGCACGTAACTTCTCAGCTTTGGCCTCTATTTCCATCGATTCTGTGTCTACACTTTCCAGGGCGATTTCCATCCGTGCTTCGTTTCTGGCCGTCTGTTCGTTCAAACGGTTCACCATCTCCTGATGGGTCTGATCGAGCCCACCCATCTCAAAGGATTCCAGTGCATCGGCAACACGCGACTGCCACTCTGCACGTTCACTCGCCCTGAGTGCCTCACGGGCCTCCTTGATTTTTCGATCTTTTTCACGCATGAATGCTTGTTTCACCTTGATTGCTTTTTCATAGGCTTGATCAGCATACTGCAATTGTTGTTTGGACTGCTCCAGATTTTCACGGAATTTCTCAAGTTGAAGTGCATACCCTTGAGCAAGATCATCACGGTCTGCATTAATGGCGACTTTTATTTTAGCGGTAATTTCAGAGATACTTTTTTCGTATCGATCCACCTCTTTACGTAACATTAATGAATTTGCTTTAACGGTCGCAATATTTTCATTCATTTGAGGGATCTGATCATTCAATTCACGAATATTCTGCTCAAGTATTAATTTTGGATCCTCAATGGATGAGATCATTCCACCGAATAGTGATTTGATGGCTCTGATAAATCTATTAAACATAATCGTTTGGGTTATTGAAGTTATTGTCTTGGTATAGTGTGGTTAACTATAAAGTTAATGGTTTTGATATATTTCGCAATGATTAGGTTAGATAATCTTGAATTCCGTTAATATCAACTCTATGAGTAATCGATTTTTCCCGGTTTTTCACTTGTTCTCCAATCGTAATTGCGGACTGTAAATTTTCAACTGCGTTATCTACAGCTCTTTCCTTGTTCGTATAAAGTGTGGCAAATGTTTCACCTTTTCCTATAGGTTCACCAATTTTCTTATGCAGAATGAATCCGGCCTGCGGATCCACATCATCATCCTTTGATTTTCTTCCGGCTCCCAGTTCGAGTGAAATCATCCCCATTTGATAGGTGTCTGTTTCTGTGATGAACCCCTCCTTTAAAGAGGGAACATCAACGATATGCCGTGGTTTTGGATATGAATCCGGTGCTTCAATAACATGTGTATCTCCCCCATGTTCTTTTACAATATCCATCCATTTTTTAAATGCAGCCCCATCCTGAATAGCATTGTGGCTCATCTCAACTCCCTCATCCACACTATCGGCTTTTCCCCCAAGATAGATCATGGTCCCGGCAAGCAGATGTGTAATTTCCATCACGTCATTAGGGCCGCCACCCCTTAAACAATCAATACTCTCTTTGACCTCAAGCCAATTTCCCACAGCATGGCCAAGAGGCTGATTCATGTTGGTGATATAAGCTATCGTCTCTTTACCAAACTGTTCGCCAATATTTACCAGTGTTTTTGCCAGTGTTTTCGCATCCTCTATGTTCTTCATAAACGCACCTGAACCATATTTTACATCGAGAACGAGTGCATCAATCCCTTCCGCCAGTTTTTTACTCATGATGCTCCCGGCTATCAATGGGATGGATTCGATCGTAGCGGTTACATCTCGAAGCGAATAGAGGCGTTTATCTGCCGGTGCAATCTCATCGGTTTGACCCGCCAGAACGAGATGATGTTTTGAAATGATCTCTTTATACCGTTCAAGAGTGATATCAACCGTAAATCCGGGAATCGATTCAAGTTTATCGAGTGTACCGCCGGAGTGTCCCAGTCCGCGTCCGGATATCATCGGAACGGGAACGCCACAGGCAGCTACAATGGGTGCCAAAATCAGAGAAAGTTTGTCCCCCACTCCACCCGTTGAGTGTTTGTCAACTTTTTTTCCGGGGATGTGACTCAAATCAACAATAATCCCACTGTGAAGCATGGAATGTGTCAGTGCGGCCGCTTCATCATCATTCAAACCATTTAAAAATGCAGCCATCAAAAAGGCACTCATCTGGTAGTCAGGCAAACGATCATCCGTAAATTCACGAATGAGATAATGAATCTCTTCCGATGTCAATACGCCCCGTTCTCTTTTTTTCCGGATAATGGACACTGCGTTATACTGCGACATTTCTGTTTCGACCTTTTTTAATCATTCTTTTTATTCGGAGAAGTTAACCAAATTGATTGTTTTCTGATACAATCTGTGAAAATGAACCTTATTCTGAAATAAATTCGATTGGATGTCTCTTTTTTTTAACGGTGACAATGACTCTCTGTTGAATGTGACAACAACTTTAGATTCAAATCCATATCATTCAGTAATGAAAATTCTGGCAGATAAATATCTTTACGGTCTGAATCAGCTTATCCCCGACGGTGTGATATTAGACCTTTATGACCCATCGGACGGCCTGCCAAATAATGTAACGAATTATGATGGATTATTAATCCGGACTGTGACCAAAATCAACGAAAAAACCTTACCCGATTTAGGGAATATCAAATTTATTGGTACCGCTACGGCCGGTGTTGATCATGTTGACAGGGTGTATTTGGAACGGGCCGGCATTTTCTTTGCCTGTTCGGAAGGTTGTAACGCAAATGCGGTTGGGATCTATATCATCACATCGATCTTGAAATGGGCAACTGACCAAAAGACAAACATCGGGTCAAAAAAAATTGGGGTTGTGGGTTGCGGACATACCGGCAGTAGTGTCATCAATCACCTGAATAGTCTCGGTGTATCAACGATCAGATACGACCCCCCGAAATCGATCCGGGATCCTCGTTTTGAATCGGCAGAACTGAATGAGTTGCTTGATTGTGATATTTTGACCTTCCATACACCGTTAGAAGATCAAGGTGAATACCCGACGATTCATCTTTGCAACTCTGAGTGGTTACAGCATGGTTTTGATCTGATTCTTAATGCCTCAAGAGGTGGTGTCGTAGATGAAGATGCACTCATCAATGCTCAGAATGAAGGTCGTGTAAAAGATTTTATTCTGGATGTTTGGGAGGGGGAACCACTCTTTACCGATCTTGTTGCCCAAAGGGCATTTATCTCAACACCACATATAGCCGGGTACTCCGTTGAAGCCAAAATACGAGCAAGTGAAATGGTCATCGATCAACTGATTCAATTTTTCAATCCAAAGGAGAGTGACATAAATTCAAAATTTTCACAAGATTTACCATCACAAAATCCTGGTGAAATCTCAGATTCTGTGAAAAAATTGGCTGTTATAGCCTCTGAGTTGGATACTATTCAACTATCATACAGACTTTGGAAATTGGCGAACATCGATATGTATGATCACAAACTGCGAAAACTGATTGGCTTGAAAAATTCATTGAAAGCTGATGCATTTGCTAAATTACGATCAGAATCAAAGCTGCGTACGGAAGTGCTTTAACCTAACCGGTGAATATCAAACAATCAGGTTTTTAAATTCACTACTATTTAACTCTTCTTGACACCAAACAGTTGAAAAGCGTTTGCTGTCGTACCGGAAGCAATCTCATCCAACGAAATATCCAGAACATGGCTCAATTTGGCCGCTATGAGTGGTATGTATGAAGGTTCATTTCGTTTACCCCTGTGAGGAACCGGCGCAAGGTACGGAGCGTCCGTTTCCAAAATCATTCTGTTCAGTGGTAATTTTGCGATCACTTTATCTACCCCCGCATTTTTGAAGGTACTGACCCCTCCTACACCCAGATAAAAACCCAAATCTAAAGCCCGTCTCCCCTCATCTTCTGATCCTGTAAAACAGTGCCAGACACCTTTTAATGACCCATCCTGCTCCTCTTCAATAATATCCAGCAGATCTTTTGTACTCTCCCGGTTATGCAATACGATCGGTTTTCCGGTGGATTTGGCAATGCGGCAATGGATCCGCAGGCTCTTTTTTTGTTCATCTGTAAAATTTGTGCTCCAATAGTAATCCAAGCCGGTTTCACCAACTGCGATATACTCATCCGACCTGCACAATTCGTACAATTTCTGCTCATCAACCGGTAGATTCTCCTCAACATTGCACGGATGTATGCCGGCCATTTTATAGAATGTGATTTCAGGATGTTTCAGCTTGTCCATTTGCACAATCGAATCCCAATCAATTGCCGGTAAAAAGATGTGATAAACCCCCGCTTCAGCAGCCCGGTTCAGTACGGATGTTAAATCTTCTTCAAACTGGCTCAAATAGAGGTGACAATGAGTATCTGCAAAGTTCAATGTGTACTCCTTGATTAATGTCTTCGTGTTCTGAATTCAGTGCGTCATGATGGTGATCGTAATAGTAAAAACAACCTAAAAAAGTACTTCACCATTTTTGATCCGGTCCCTGAACGTTGCGATCACAGGATAAAGTACATGTGCATTTCTGAACCCTTTTTGATCAAGCAGATCTAAAAGGATCTTCTTATGAACTTCCGCAACTTTCCCTGTAAATATAATCTCATCATCCTCATTGAGTGGTAAAAGAGTGAGTTGTTGATCGATAAAATCTTGAAAAGCGTTCCTCACCATTTCACTGAGTTCGTCAGGAATCGGTTTTTGCAGAACTTTACCTGCAACAGCCGCGAGCTCTCTGTTTGGTTTAAACGAGCCGTAGATGCGGGTCATCATTTCAGAATACTCGATATGGTTCAGTTTCTGACTAATAAACCGGTGTGTTTCATCATTACATGACTTTCTGAAGTACATCTTCAATATCCTTCTTCCCAGATCGGCTGCACTGCCTTCATCACCGATGGCAAAACCCAGTGAAGCTGACTTTTTCCAGAGTTTCCCTTCCTTTATGATAGCTGATACCGACCCCGTGCCCAATACAGCTACAACACCATCTCCTTTGCCAAAAAAAGCTTTTCCGGAACCATCCAGATCGCTTTTAATGGTAATTCGTGCTCTGGGAAACATCGGTTGCAGAAAGTGCTTCACAATTTCATCTGATACCGGATTACCGCAGCCGGCACCGAAAAAATAGATGTTATCAGGGTCCAGCATCTCCATTTGAATCTGGATATCTGAAAAATCCTCCATCTGTCGGATGTTTGCAGGGTGCAGACCCTGAGTTTTTATATGCGATGTCCCATTCTCATCCACATATAACCAATCTGTTTTAGTAGCGCCGCTATCGGCAATCAGATATGTCATTTGTTATGGCTCTTTTAGATTTCATCCGAGAATAGAATATTTTTATTTCAAAGGCAAAAAAAGAGAATAGAGAACCTATGCCTCTTTTCCCAAACTCTTCCCCTTCTCCTGTCCTTCACGGATAGCGAGCTGGCCGCATCCGGCATCGATATCATCTCCCCGGCTGCGTCTGACCGTAGCTGTGATTTTGTATTTAACCAGAGTTTTCATAAACCGATTCAATCTCTCCTCTCTTACCCGTTTTAGAGCCACACCCGCCACATTATTATACATGATGATATTCACTTTTGAAGGAACCCATTGTGCTATCTTGACCAGGTTCCTGGCATCCTGTTCGGTATCATTGAACTCATCAAAAAGCAGGTATTCGTAAGTGACCGGGCTCTCGGTTTGAATGTAGTAGTGCTTCACTGCATCTTCAAGTTCCTTTAAATTAAGGGATTCATTGATTGGCATGATCTTGTCCCGCTTTTCATCATCAGCAGCATGTAGCGATATAGCCAAATTGGTACCAAGGGATTCTGAGGCAAGCTGTTTGATCTGTTTCGTCAGGCCCACTGTAGATACCGTGATCCTGCGGGGGGACAGATCGATCCCTAAAGGATCAGATATGATACGAACAGATTCTACAACCGCCTTATAGTTATGCAGCGGCTCACCCATCCCCATGTACACAATATTGGTAATCTTTTTACCAAATCGCTCTTCAGAAAGCTCATTAATCGCCTGTACCTGATCCACAATCTCACCATGAGTCAGATTTCTGAAATATCCCATTTTCCCCGTTGCACAAAAAGAACAGCCAAACATACATCCCACCTGAGAGCTGACACAGACGGTAATCCGTTTTGCTGCCCCATCATCATAAAAATCGGGTATGAGCACCGCTTCCACTTTATAATCATGCGGATCATCCAGCTGAAACAAAAATTTAATGGTTCCATCCATTGATTCCTGCCTGCTGTACTCAACGGCTTTCCTGATTTCAGCAATTTCCGACAGACGCGATCTCAGATCTTTCGACAAATTGGTCATCTCATCAAATGATCCAGCCCCCTTTTGATACAGCCATTGAAATACCTGATCGGAGCGGTACCCGGCCAGGCCCAACTCTTCTAAATATTCGGATAGCTGCTCTTTTGAGTAGGTTTTTAAATCTGTCTTCTTTTGTACTGCAGGCTCGTTTTTAATCATGACTTAAGATAAAGAATAGCCTGTTCATAATACAGAATTGAGAACCACCACCTGATACTTCGCATAGCATGACTCTTACATCATCAAAAAAGCTCTCTGTTGGATCTTCAACAATCATCTGATCCTTAATACAGCGTGAAAAATCAGAATCTAGAGTTCACAACATTGTTATAGATCGATCCAAATGTATAGGATAGGCCAAAAGAGAAACTGTAGTCGTACGATGTGGGCCGCTGAACCCCTTCGATAATGCTGATCGGATCATTTGGGTCAACACCGGTAGGGAGTTCAAGTGAAAGCTGATCATTAATGATTCGATAACTACCGGATATACTGACAGAAAAACCCCTCATCACCCGAATATTAAATGATGGATTAAACGAAATACGATTGATGGAAGTATCGTGGAAAAAATGGCTTCCGGAAACTCTAATATCTATTCGCCCCCAACGCTGATCGTATCTGAGTTGTCCGCTCACTTCATGTGCCATGATCAATTCAGAATCTTTCAAAAAAATCGTGGTGTTATAATATCGTCTAAACTGAGGTGAGATTTGATACTGAACAACGAATCTTCTCTGCTGAAATTCAGAATAGGGGAAAAAATTATACTCTACTGCAGGTGCAATGTAAGCACTTAATGCAATATTATTCGACCTGTTGAAATTCATTCCGTTAAATACACCAATAGAGAAGTGATCTGAAACTGAGTAGGCTGCCATACCCCAATAATTGCCCCAATCCCGGTTTACATTCAGGGTGCGATCTGTGAGCTCTACATTTCGGCGCCTTACTTCCCCCCTAACCCGTCCTCTGATTTTCCATATTTCGGTAGTCCGTTCAGCCTCAAATCCACTATATAAACCAAAATTAAACTCCCTCGCCTGTCCCGACATATTGGACCTAAGGTTTACATCAAACACCCAGTTATTCCATGGGTCATCAATCTCCTCGCCCTCCTGAGCTGTTACATCCGGTTGTTCATAGAAAACATCAAGAGCCTGAATAGCAACGGTATGGGTTACAAATGGGATCAAGCCTATTTTAATATACCGATTGAGTCCTATCCGGCGCTCATCAGAAGAGTCCGTACTGGATGATACATATCTTAAGGTATCTGAGCGTGGGTTGTTAACCCCAAGTTCCGAAAAGATTAAATTATACTCCCTGCCACCACCGGCCGTTCGCTGATCGTTAATCAACAGATAGATCGTAGCGTCATCTTGATCACGAACATAATTTACAAATGAAATATTACTCCGTATATAGGTTATATCACACGCACTGCAATCCAGATAAACATTCGGAATAGGATTTAACCTCGAACTCCCCTGAGCATGTAACATCTCAGTCTGCAAAATTAAAACGAAAAAGGCTGTAATAAAGTAGCGATACACGACTATAGTCAGAATCTTAATTAATGTTTGTAAGAAAACTCATAGTGTCCTAAGAAAACGTCAAGATCAAGGCGCGCGAAGGTCAAAAAAGCGCAGTGTACTAAGTGTACATGAGCATTTTTTGAACAAGCGCTCCTCTTTTATCTCGCGAAGCGAAACACAGAGATTGACGTTTTCTTAGAGACACTAATTAGATTGATCTTTAAGAACAGAAAAGTAACGATTTAAGAGGATGTTTACCCTATCAAACAGATGAAGTTTCAGGAAACCCTGGTTTTTTGCCCCTATTCGATAAAATGTACGGATTTTCTGTTGAATTCACCTGAAATCCTCTCTAATAAAATTATTCAGATTTAATTGTTAAATTGACACATCATATTGATTATATAGTCATCAAAAAAACCTCTTGAATGAATTGATAGATGGCTTTCAGCTGCAAAACCTCATTTATGTTCCCGATCATGTTATCAGGATTGAATTTCCACTCAACTATTGAATATCCGTGAAATTTATAAGTTCACAACTATCCTATTTTTTTGCGAACAGACGCACACAGACAAATATCCGAAAATTAGTAAAATTTTTGTCGGTATTGGTGTTGATGTATGTACTTTACAGTGTTTCATTCCACTTTATAGCCATCTCTGAAGGACAAAGTTACTCATGGTTAACCGGGTTCTATTGGACACTCGTTACCATGTCGACACTTGGGTTTGGTGATATTGTCTTTACAAGTGATCTTGGTAAAGCTTATACAATGGTGGTTTTGTTTTCCGGCGTCCTCTTTCTTTTGGTGATGTTGCCTTTTACGTTTATTGAGTTCTTTTATGCGCCCTGGATCAAAGCGATGAACCAGGCCAAGGCTCCTAAACACTTACAAGATGACATTAAAGATCATGTGATTATTACGGAATTAAATGCTGTGACAGATGCACTCATCAAGAAATTGATCGCTTATAAAATTGATTATGTCATACTGGAACCGGATCTCCAAAAGGCTGTAGACCTCTCTGAACTCGACTACAAAGTCGTAAATCTGGACCCTACCGACTTTGAAACATATAGTAATATTGGCCTTCACAAAGCCAGAATGGTCGTAGCATCCGGACCTGATACCGTAAATACCAATGTTTCATTTACCGTGAAGGAGTACAACCCCGATGTTAAAGTCGTAGCAACGGCTGCACATGTAGATTCTAAAGATATTCTGCAATTGGCCGGTGCCGACAATGTTGTTCTTTTAGGTGAAATTTTGGGTAGATCGCTTGCACGCAGAACGTTGGGTGGAAATGCCAGAGTCCATGTGATCGGTCATATTGATGATCTTGTGATCGGTGAAGCGACGGCTCAAGGGACTCCATTGATCGGGAAAACATTATCAGAAAGTAAATTGCGGGAAACAACGGGCGTTACGGTTGTCGGGATTTGGGAACGCGGAAAATTTAAACAACCCCTCCCGGATTCCATTATATCTGACCGAACCGTACTCGTACTCGCAGGTTCGGTTGAGCATCTTAGAAATTATGATGAACTGGTCAGTATTTACCATGTGTCAGATGAACCGGTAGTCATTATTGGTGCGGGCAGAGTGGGCCTGGCAGCTGCTAAATCACTTCAGGAGAGAGATATCGATTATCGAATCATCGATAAGGACCCGGATAGAATAAAGGACAAGAGAAAATATGTGCTGGGTGATGCCGCTGACCATAATGTACTTAAAAAAGCCGGTATTGAAGAGGCACACACAGTGCTCATCACGACTCACAGCGATGACATCAATATCTATCTGACAATTTACTGCAGGCAACTGAGTCCCAGCATGCAGATTGTCAGCCGTACGACCTATGAAAAAAATGTTAACACCATGCACCGTGCCGGTGCCGATTTTGTTATGTCTTATGCATCCATGGGAGCCAATTCAATATTCAATATTCTGGAAGGGCAGGATGTACTGATTCTGGCTGAAGGGTTGAATATCTTCAATCACAAAGTAAACCATACACTTGATAACAAAAGCCTGATCGATTCGGATATTCGGAATAAGACCGGATGTACGGTTGTTGCGATTAAATGTAAAGATGACGGAATGGTGGTCAGCCCCGAACCACAACGAGTCCTTAAACTTGATCAGGAAATTATCCTGATTGGTTCATCTGAAGGAGAGAATAGCTTTACAAAGATCTATGAAAATGGCCAGAAATAACCGGGTTTTCAAATGAATTACCCCGAGGCAGAGCCATCGGGGTATCCATATGATTTCAATTTATTATTCTTTCCGACCCAGAGGGTTCGGGGAATTAAACCACCTTTAATTAATTTTTCCAAAACCATGGAGTCAGTAAAATCAGTACGGTAAATAATTCGAGCCTTCCAATCATCATCAGTATGA